>JAJXSP010000508.1 GCA_021784515.1 Myxococcales bacterium
AGGGGGGAGCGTCCGCAGCTACTCCCGGAGCTGTCAAACTTCGGGAGTCTCCCCGGCACAGCCGGGGGCTTGCTCGGTTAAGTCACTTGCACCCGGCAAGCTCCATCGTCGCGCCGCGCCTCACCAACGATGACGACGCCTCGCGACGGCGAAAAAGGGCGAAGCACGAGTCTGACGCGGGCGCTTGATTCCCCTCGGGAAGTTCTATAGCGTGACGGCCCATGAAAAGGATCCTGGCGTTGGCGGCGAGCACGCTGCTCGTCGGTAGCGCGGGCTGCACCAACTTCCTCAACAAGTTCACCGTCAACTCCACGGCGCCGGTGCTGAAGATCGCCGCCGCGTCGATGGACGCGGAGAGCGACGTGACGCTGGCGCGCGAGGCGGCGCCGGGCAGCATCAAGACGATCGACGGGTTCCTCTGCGCCTCGCCCGAGAACCCCGACCTCCTCGAGCTGGTGGCGCAGAGCTACGCGCAGTTCACGTTCGGGTTCCTCGAGGACGATCTCGAGCGGATGCCGCTCGACGAGACGCCGGCGCGCAAGGCGCTCGTCGATCGCTGCACCGGCATGTACGACCGCGCCGAGGGCATCGCGCTGCGCCTCGTGGCGCTCGATCGGGAGGACTTCCCGCAGCAGGTCAAGGCCGACGAGGCGACGCTGGAGAAGGGGCTCGCCCGGCTGCGCCCGCGCTCGGCGCCGGGGCTGTTCTGGGCCGGGCTGTCGCTCGGCTCGGGGATCAACCTCCACCGCGACGACATGGACCGCGTCGCCGACCTGCCGCGCGCCATCGCCATGCTCGAGCGCAGCCACGCGCTCGATCCGACCTACTTCAACCACGGCGCCGCGATGGCGCTCGGGGTGGTCTACGCGTCCCAGGGCGCGGCTGTCGGCGGCGACCCGAAGAAGGCGAAGGCCTACTTCGACGAGGTGATCCAGGGCACCGGCGGGAAGTACCTGATGGCCAAGGTGATGCTGGCGCGCTTCTACGCGACGCAGATCCAGGACCGCGCGCTGTTCGAATCGACGCTGAAGGAGGTGCTCGCCACGCCCGCCTCGGTCTGGCCCGCGCAGCGCCTCGCCAACGAGCTGGCGCATCGCCGCGCCGAACGCTACCTGCGCCAGGTAGAAGACCTGTTCTGATCGATCGCTTTCAGCCCCAGAGGAGAGTGTGGAAATGAAGAGGACGTTCGCCGCTCGAGCCATCGCGACGCTGGCCGCTGGTTGCCTTTGGGCCGCCGCCGCTCCCGCGCACGCGCAGGACGCGAAGACGATCAAGATCGCCTCCCTCGCCCCGGAGGGCTCGTCGTGGATGAAGCTGTTCCACGAGTGGGGCAGCGACATCGAGAAGAAGAGCGGCGGCAAGCTGAAGGTGAAGTTCTTCGCGGGCGGCGTCGCCGGCGACGAGCGCGACGTCGTGCGCAAGATGAAGCTCGGGCAGCTCCAGGGCGCCGCCGTCACGGCGGTCGGGCTCGGGCTGATCCAGCCCGAGGTGCGCCTGCTCGAGCTGCCCTTCCTCATCAAGACCTACGGCGAGCTGGACCACGTGCGGCAGACGCTCGACGGCGAGATCCGGAAGAAGTTCGAAGACAAGGGCTACGTGCTCCTCGGCTGGGGCGACGTGGGCCCGGTCCACATCTTCAGCCAGACGCCGCTGCGCTCGAAGGCCGACCTGATGGCGACGAAGGTGTGGGCCTGGATGGACGACCCGATCGTCAAGGCGCTGTTCGAGCAGGTGCACCTGCCGGGCGTGCCGATGGGCGTGCCCGACGTGCTGCCGGCGCTCCAGACCGGGATGATCAACGCATGCTACGGCTCGCCGCTCTCGACGCTGGCGCTGCAGTGGCAATCCAAGGTGAAGTACGTGACGTCGATGATCATCTCGCAGTCGGTGGGCGCGAGCGTGATGACGAAGCAGGCGTGGGACGGCCTGGGGCCCGACCTGCAGAAGATCGTCGCCGACGAGTCGAAGGTGCTCGAGGCGAAGCTCCTCAAGACCGTGCGCGACGACAACGAGACCGCGCTCGCGAAGATGAAGGCGCAGGGGATCCAGGTGATCGAGACGCCGCCCGAGGTGGTGCACGAGTTCGAGACGCAGGCGAAGACGGTCGGCACCACGCTCGAGGGCAAGGTCTACAGCCACGACTTCCACGTGCGCGTGGAGAAGCTCGTCGCCGACCTCCGCGCGGGCAAGAAGTAGATGGAGCACAAGCTCGGGCATTATCCGCCGGCCGACTTCCCGGTCGTGCTGCGCGGGCTCGCCGCGGTGTCGCGGCTGCTCGCGGTGCTCGAGGGGATCGGCATCGGCGCGAGCCTGCTGGCGCTGGTCGGGCTGTCCACCTTCGCCTTCGTCTCGCGCAACATGCACGCGCACCACCAGGCCTGGTTCCCCGAGGCGCCGCACTGGCTCGACGGCGTGGTGCGCCACTCGGTGTTCCTGATCGGGTTCCTCGGCGCCTCGTACGCCACCTTCACCGGGCGCCACATCCGGATCGACGCCATCACCCGCCTCGCCTCGCCGCGGCAGCGCCTCGTGCTGCGGATGGTGACGACGGCGGTGGCGCTCACGGTGCTGTGGTTCCTGCTCCGCGCCTCGTTCGATTTCTACAAGATCGTCGTCGAGGAGTCGGGCGAGGCCACCTCGCAGGGCGAGGTGTTCAACTCGGCGCGCGGCACGATGATCCTGCTCGGCGGCTACGGTCTGATCGGGTTCCACTTCATCGTGCAGCTCCTCCTCGACGCGGTGTGGGTGGTCCGGCGCGTCGATCCGCCGGCGTCCTGGATCGCCGAAGCCCACGGCGACGAGCCCGCGGCGACGGGCCAGGATCTCGTCGAGCCGGACCCCGAACAGGCCATCGCGGAGGTGGGACGGTGACGCTCCCGGTCTCGGTCGTCGTCGTGCTCGCCCTCCTCGGGCTGCCCCTGTTCTGCGTGCTCTCGGCGATCGGCATGCTCGGCGGCCACCACATCGAGGAGCCGCTCGGCGGCGCGATCGCCGACGTCTACGGCAAGCTCACCGGCGGCGAGGCGGTCAGCCTCTCGACCATCCCGCTGTTCACCTTCGCCGGCTACCTCATGGCCTCGGCGCAGACGGCGAAGCGGCTCATCCGGATGTCCGACGCGGTGCTCGGCTGGCTGCCGGGCAGCCTCGCGGTGATGACGGTGATCGTGTGCGCCTTCTTCACCACCTTCACCGGCGCATCGGGCGTCACCATCGTCGCCGTCGGCGGGCTGGTGCTGCCGGCGCTCGAGAAGTCGCGCTACCCGAAGCGCTTCAGCCTCGGCACGGTCACGTCGTCGGGCGCCATCGGCCTGCTCTTCCCGCCGTCGCTGCCGCTGATCGTCTACGGCATCGTCTTCGGCCTCACCTACGGCAACTTCGCCAAGGGGCAGGAGGGGCTCCCCGACTTCTCGCTCGATCGCTTCCTCTTCGCCGGCATCGTACCGGGGGCGATCCTCGTCGGGCTCGTCGTCCTGTACTGCGTCTATCGCGGGCTGCGTGAGGGCGTGCCGCGCAAGCGGGTGGACTTCGCCGAGTTCGTGCGCGCGCTGTGGGACGCCAAGTGGGAGGTGCCGATCCCGGTGGCGATCGTCGCCGGCCTCAAGTACGGCCTGGTGAACATCCCCGAGTCGGCGGCGCTCACCTGCCTGTACGTCTTCATCGTCGAGGTGTTCATCTACCGCGAGATCGACATCCGCCGCGACCTCCTCAAGATCGCGCGCGAGTCGATGACCCTCGTCGGCGCGATCTTCGTGAAGATCGTCGGCGGCACGATCCTCACCTGGTACTTCATCGCCGCCGAGATCCCGCAGAACCTGTTCGCGTGGATGAGCCAGTACGTCCACTCGCAGTGGACGTTCCTGCTCGTCCTCAACATCGTGCTGCTCCTGGTCGGCTGCCTGATGGACATCTTCTCGGCGATCATCGTCGTGGTGCCGCTGATCGTGCCGGCGGTGACGG
>JAJXSP010000062.1 GCA_021784515.1 Myxococcales bacterium
CGGGGGCCCCGGGGCGGCACCGAGCGCCGGACCAGCGTGGACGTTCTTTGTTGGTGGGGAGTTGAAGGAGGCGCGTCGCCAGTTCGGTGAGAGGTCGTCAGCAGCCTTCCTGCATGAGCAGCTGGGCGCAGCTGTTCTCGTCGTTCTGGGCCCTCACGAGCTGGAATTCGCAGTCGTCGCGGGTGATCTGCCCGTTCATCGGCTTCGCGGCGCAGCAGGTCTGGAGGCTCACGCAGCTCGGTGAGGTGGGGCAGTACCGCGCCGTCTCATTTTGATTGTTGCACTGAGCGTCATTCCCGCCGGGGCAGCCGTAGTTATCGTAGTCCTGGAGATCCTGGTAGCAGCCGCTGCCGACCTGGGTGCCGAATTTCGCGCAGCAGGCCGCGAGCGCGCTGCAGTACATCCCCGCCGGGCAGAAGGCGGCCGTCTCGGCCATGCACTGCGCGTCCATGCCGCCGCCGCACCGGCTGAAGCTCTGACCAGTGAGGGCATTCAGGCAAGAAGTCTGTCCTCCCGGGCCGAGTTGGGTGCAGCAGGTCTTCAGACCATCGCAAGCGGAGCCGGCCGGCGGGCAGAAGACTTGAGCGGACATCGCGCAGTTCATTTCTCGGGTCTGCGGGTTCTGGTAGTAGTTGAGGAGTTGGTTCTCGCACTGCTGGTGCGCCGGCCCGTCCGGAAACGTGCCGCAGCAGCTCTTGAAGTTCATGCAGTCGGGGCCGAGGGTGGGGCAGTAGCGCTGCGTCGAGTTTCCACACATCATCTCATCGCCGACCGCCGACTGGAGCGCCTGCTGGCAGGCCGCCGCTCCGTTGCTCATCGGATCGAGGCTCGCGCAACAGGTCTGTAGCCCCTTGCAGTTGGTCCCCCAGTTGCTCGGGCATTGCCCGCTGACGTACCCGGTCGAATTGAATTGCACGTGAATCGCCGGGCCGGGCTGGAGCTGGCTGTCCTCCATTGCGCCCGAACCGTCGCCGCCGCACAGGACGCACTGATTGCCGCAGTCGGTCTTTGCGTCGGCGGCGGTGTAATAAAGCTTGTTGCTGGCCGAGCAGTAGTAGGGTGCTTCGGGCGGCGCGCAGGTCACGTTGTTGCCTTCCTGCGCACAGACCTGGGTGTCCTCACCGGTGCACGCCTGCGGTGCGCGCCTGTCGAAGGTGGCCGGGGTGCAGGTGGCATCGACCGCGTTCGTCGGATTGCCGACGACGGAGAACGTGACCTCGTGCATGTTCGATCCGCGCTTCGGGCTGCAGTAGTTCGCGAGGTAGATGCTGTGCGCGAGCGATTCGATGGCGTTGGTCACCTGACCGACGCTGGCGACGAGATCGTTATATGTGTCGAATGCGAAGTAGCCGCCGCAATCGCCCGTCGACCCGCCGGTCGGTACGCCGCCATCGACGGCGCCCGGGTCGCTGCAGCCGCCGCAGCCGGTGGCCAGGCATTTCAGCGTATTGACCGAGCCGAATGCGCCGTTGGCGCCGACGCCGACCGCAACCAGGCGCTTGTTGCCGCGCGCCTGGATCGACTGCTGGAAGGTGGCGACCGCCGCCTGGTCTTCGCCCGAGGCGACGACGATCACCATCCCCGCGGTGAGCCGGGTCATGCTGGGATCAGCGTTGAACCCGTCCTGCCACATTCCGAGCGCCTGCACGACCGCACCGAAGAGATCGGAGGAGACGCCGTCGTTGGCGTTGCCAAGGTTGGCGATCGCCGCCTTGAGCATCTTCTTGTCGCTCGTGAAGTCCTGCCTCAAATCGGGCTTGTCGGCGAAGGCCATGATCGCCATTCGCTGCTCGGGGAGCATGGCGTCGACGATCGCGTTGGCCGCCATCTGGAGCTGGGGCAGCGAACCGTTCTTGATGATGTTGCCGGAGATGTCGAGCACCAGCACCGTCGGGACGTCGAGGTTGTTGCCGGCGAGCGCGGTCACTTCGAGGTTCGACTCGTTCGGGTCGACCGGCTGGCCGTCCTCGAGGTCGGTCCACAGCTTCGCGCAATTGGCCGAGTTGCTGCAGCCGAGGCCGGGGACGCCGCGGTTGTTGGCGTCGGTCACCGCGAAGTAGAGCGAGATGTTCGCCGTCGAGGTCGACGCCCGGGTCAGCGGTGTGAGTGTGTAGGGGAACTGCGGCGGAGGCATTTCGCCGCCATCGCCACCTGGCGGGTTGCCGCCGTCGCCGGTGTCCGGCGGCGGGTTCGAACCGTTGCAGCCGGCAAGAAGAGAGAGGAGGGCGATCGAGAGGTGGCGAAGGCCCGCCCTTCGGGTTCGTGAATAAGAGACGGTCATTTTCAGCTCCTGAAGTATCGTTCTGATTCGTTCGCTCGGCGCAGAGGAGAAACGATCCGCCTTGCCACGCGTCGAGCCCTCGCAATTCACCGACGGTAAAGATCGCCCGATCACGCGAACCATGTCAACTCCTCGTTCGCCGTTCCCTCGTGTAGTCCTTACGCACGCCTCACTTCCCCCACCCGGTCGCGGCGGCGAAGTCATTCCGTCCGACGCATCCCCTCGGCGGGTAACCCATCGTGCGTCCTACGAGGGTATCGAGGGCCCGCCATCGTCGTCGCCGAGCCGCGGCGCGCTCCCGCGCGTGTCCCCCGCTCCGCTCAGCCGTCGGTACTTCCGCGCCGCGACCAGGCTCCCGATCCGATACCCGAGGATGAGCCGGATCATCCGCAGCCCGAGGAAGAAGGCGACGAGCTTGTTCCCGGTGACCGACGAGCTGCCCACGCGCTTCGTGTAGTTCACCGGGATCTGGATGATCTTCATCTTCATGAGGATGCTGAGGACCATCATCTGCGGGCCGAAGAAGCTGCCGTCGACGGTGAAGAACGGCTCGAGGTCACGCAGGGCGTCGCGGCGCACGCAGCGCATCGTGCAGCCCACGTCGGTCAGCGAGGTGGAGTCGAAGAGGAACTCCATCAGCTTCGCGACCCAGTAATTCCCCCATTTGAGGAAGAGCCCCATGTTGGCGCCCTTCCAGATCAGCTCCTTCACCGTGCGCGTGCCGTAGACCACCTCGAAGTCGTCGGCGAACGCGAGCAGCTTGCACACGTCGTGGCCGCGGAAGGTGCCGTCGGGCTCGGAGACGATCACCAGCTCGCCGGTCGCCTCGCAAAAGCCGCGCCGGATCGCCGCGCCGTAGCCCTGCACCGGCTCGTGGACCTCGCGCGCGCGGGTCTTCGCCACCTCCTCGCTCGTGCCGGCGGCGGCGTGGTTGTTCACGACGATGATCTCGTCGACCAGCCCGGTCGCGTCGAACTCCTCGATGGCGGCGCGGATCGAATCGCGCTCGTTGTAGGTCGGGAAGATCAGCGAGACCTTGCGCCCGCGCCACATCGCTCACTCCCTCTCGGCGACGACGTACATCTGCGCCGCCATCGGCCGCACCGGCGAGGCGAGGTAGAGCCGCACGAGGAGCGGCCACTTGGGCAGCCGGCTCTTCATCGAAAACGGCAGCAGGCCCGGAACGACCTTCACCACGCGCAGCCCGTGCGGCGCGAGGAAGCCGCCGATGTTGCGGTCGTCGAAGATGGTGACGTGGGTCGGATCGTCGAAGTAGTGCGCCGCGCACCGTCGGTGATTGGGCTGGAGCAGGATCAACCGGCCGCGCGGGCGCAGGGCCCGGCGCACGCCGCCGAGGAGCGCGTCGATGCCCGCGCGATCGAAGTGCTCGAGGAAGTTGCTCGCGAAGACGAGATCGACGCTCGCGTCGGCGATGCCCGGAAGGCGCGTGCAGTCCTCGATGCGCAGCTCGACGCCGGGGGCCGAAAAGCGCGCCATGTCGGGGTTCAGATCGAACGCCAGCCGCCGCGGCGCGGGGAACTGGTTGATGAAGTCGCAGTAGCCGGCGCCGAGCTCGATCACCGTCGCCGCGTCGCGCGCGTCGCGGTGGACGACGCGCACGATCTCGCGCCACACGCCGCGGCGCCCGTCGAGCCACGGGTAGGCGCCGACGTACGGGTTCGCCGCGCTCATGGCAGGTATCTCTTCTCCAGGATGTCGACCTTCGGCGCGAGCGCCGGCCAGCGCCGGCGATAGTCGAGTTCGAGGCTGCGCACGATGCCGGGGATGCGCGCGGGGTCGTTCCGGGTCTGCTTCACGTAGACGGCATAGTAGCGCAGCGACTCGGCCGCCTTCGCCTCGTCGCCCGTCGCCGCCGCCATCGCGAGGAGGGTCCGCGCGGCGAGCATCGCCTCCACGAATCGCCCCGACAGCGCGTAGCCCTTGCGGTAGTCGTCGAGCTGCTCCGCGAGCGGCGCCCCGAGGACGGCGGCGGCGCGGCCGCGCAGCGCGAACAGGTCGAGCCAGGCGGCGCGCGCGTCGATGATGTAGTGGTCGCCCGGCAGCCACGGGACGGCCGCCCAGTGCGCCTCGGCGCGGTCGATCGCCCGGCGGGCCTCCGTCGCCAGCCGGACGCGCTCGGCCGGGTCGGTCGCCTGCTCGGCCAGCACCACCAGCGAGCGGGCGCGGCCCGACAGCGCGCGCATCGACGGGTCGGCGCGCGAGGCATCCCACGCCCACAGCGATTCGTCGTCGCGGAAGGCGGGCTGGTGGCGCAGGCCGGCGGCGATCCCACAGGCGGCGTAGAGCGCGACGAGGGCGAGCGCGGCTCCCGCGGCGACGTGCCGCTGGTGCGCCGGCGCGCGCGCGACGAGGTCCTCGCCGAAACGGACGGCGATCGCGAGGACGCAGAACGAGGTCAAGTAGACGTACCGGTCGGCGATCCAGATGCCGATGTAGACGAGGTTGAGGTACGGCACCATGAGGAGCAGGAACGCCGCGTAGAAGAAGAAGAGGTCCTTGCGCCGCCGCCCGATGTACAGGCCCGCGCCGACGAGCAGCGCCGCGATCCCCGCCGAGAGCAGCTGCTGCCCGCGGGTGAGCGCGAGCGCCGCATTCGGCCAGTCGTAGAAGATGGCGTGCCGCGAGGCGACGACCAGGTTCTCGAGGTACAGGCCGAACACCAGCGGCGTGAAGCGAGCCAGGAGCGTGAGGTGCTCGCGGGTGAGCAGGCCCGGGCCGCGCCCGTCGGTGACGCCGATGATGTGGATGATGTGGCCGTACCAGAGATGGAGCGTCGCCATCACGAGCAGGTGGGGCCAAAGGCCGCGCACCGCGCGCGCGGCGCGACGCAGGTCGAGCGGGCCGCCGGCGGGGGCCGTGCCGTCGAGGAACGGCCCAAAAACGCGCAGCGCGGCGAGCGCGCCGGGAAGCGCGATCCCACTGAACTTCGCCAGCACGGCGAGCGGGTAGAGCAGCAGCGTGAGCAGCTCGAGCGTGCGGCGTCGCGGGGCGCCCTCCGGAAGGTGCAGCGCGCGCGCCTGCGTCCACAGCGCCAGCAGCACGAAGAAGGTCGAGAGCACGTCCTTCCGCCCCATCACCCAGCACACCGGCTCGACGTGGATCGAAAGGGTGCTCCACAGCGCGGCGGTGATCGCGGCGAAGCGCACCCGGCGCGTCGCCTCGACGAGGAAGAGGTAGAGCAGCGCCGCGTCGGCGGCGTTCAGGATCACGTTGCCGAGGTGGTAGCCCAAGGGGTTGTCGAACCCGAACAGGCGCGCGTCGATCGCCCAGGTCACGTCGCGCACCAGGAGCGGCTCCTCGCGCGGGAAGTACCCGACGAAGATCTGGCGCAGGCTCCCGAGCAGCGAGGTCTGGTCGTAGAGGTTCGGGTGCGCGAGCAGGATCGTCCCGTCGTCGTAGCCGACGAAGCCGAAGCGCAGCGACGGGGCGTACAGGCCGAGGCTGCCGAGGAAGAGCGCCGCCACGACGAGCAGGTCGCGCCTCCGCCGAGAGGATGGGCGCCAACCGCTGGAATCGATCGATGTCTCTGCCATGGCCGCGGACGCGAGGCGTCGCGATTGTACGCGACCGGATCGCGCGGCGCCCCGGTGGAGCGCTTCGCCGCCTTCGACCATGCAGCCGTCGATCGATTGACAGCGCCGCGGTGCGCTGCTACCAACACAACGATGCTCCCCGCGCGTCAATGTATCGAGCCGGCCCCCTCGGCGGCCGGCTGCTGACGCTTCGCTCCGCCTCCGCCGAGGTCCCCGCCGGCTGATTCGATCGCGCGCGCGACGGCGCGCCCACGGTCGCTGCACAGGCGTGCGGCGCCTATAACGAACGCCACCCGGCTCCATGACGGAGGACCCCATGTCGAACTGGTTCGAAGACAACGCCCGCTCGATCGGTCGCACTCCCCTGGTGCGCCTCAACCGCGTCACCGACGGAGCGAAGGCCACCGTGCTGGCGAAGGTCGAGGGCCGCAACCCGGCCTACTCGGTGAAGTGCCGCATCGGCGCGGCGATGGTGTGGGACGCGGAGAAGCGCGGCGTGCTGGGGAAGGGCAAGGAGCTGGTCGAGCCGACCAGCGGCAACACCGGCATCGCGCTCGCCTTCGTCGCCGCCGCGCGCGGCTACCCGATCACCCTCGCCATGCCCGACACGATGAGCATCGAGCGCCGCAAGCTGCTCGTCGCCTACGGCGCGCGGCTGGTGCTCACCGAGGGCGCCAAGGGGATGAAGGGCGCGATCGCCAAGGCAGAGGAGATCGCCGCCTCGGATCCGAAGTACGTCCTCCTCCAGCAGTTCCAGAACCAGGCGAACCCGGCGATCCACGAGGCGACGACGGGGCCGGAGATCTGGAACGACACCGACGGCAAGGTCCACATCTTCGTCAGCGGCGTCGGCACCGGCGGCACCATCACCGGCGTGTCGCGCTACTGGAAGAAGGTGAAGGAGCGCCCGCTGCACACCATCGCCGTCGAGCCGACGGGCAGCCCGGTGATCAGCCAGACGCGCCGGGGCGAACCGCTGCAGCCCGGTCCGCACAAGATCCAGGGCCTCGGCGCCGGCTTCATCCCCGGCACGCTCGACCTCTCGTTCGTCGACGACGTCGAGCTGGTGACGAACGAGGAGTCGATCGCGATGGCGCGCCGCCTCGCGCGCGAGGAGGGCATCCTCTCGGGCATCTCCTCCGGCGCGGCGGTGGCGGCGGCGGTGAAGGTGGCCAAGCGCCCCGAAAACGCCGGCAAGACGATCGTCACCGTGCTGCCCGACTCGGGCGAGCGCTACCTCAGCTCGATCCTCTTCGAGGGCATCTTCGACGGCCAGGGCACCGCGCTGTAGCGCGCGGGGCGCGAGCGAAGGCGAAGACAACAGTGGAGCGACCCATGGCCGAGCCAGTTTCAAAGCGGAGCGAGATGAGCGATGAAATCGGCAGCGCGCTTCCGAAGGTGGTCGAGGCGCTGTGCCTCGCCAACGAGGAGCTGCTGCGGCGGCGCCAGCGCCGGCTCGGCCGCCACATCCTCCCGTCGCGCGAGGCGATCGTCGGCATCGTGGACGACCTGCGCGCCGTGCTCTTCCCGGGGCACTACGGCGCCGCCGATCTCTCCGACGCCGGCGTGCACTACTACATCGGCGCGCGGCTCGACGGCGCCCTGCTCGCTCTCGAGGAGCAGGTGCGCCGCGGGCTGCTCTACGCGTGCGAGCACTGCACCGCCGACTGCACGGAGTGCGCGCACCGCGCCGTCGCCGTGACGCGCGAGTTCGCCTCGCACCTGCCGGAGATCCGAGGCCTCCTCGGCAGCGACGTGCAGGCCGCCTTCGACGGCGACCCGGCGGCCACCAGCCTCGACGAGCCGCTGTTCTGCTATCCCGGCGTCACGGCGATGACCCACCACCGCATCGCGCACGAGCTGTACCGGCTCGGGGTGCCGCTCATCCCGCGCATGGTCTCGGAGATCGCGCACTCGGCGACGGGGATCGACCTCCACCCCGGCGCCGCGATCGGGCGCAGCTTCTTCATCGATCACGGCACGGGCGTGGTGGTGGGCGAGACCAGCGTGATCGGCGACCGGGTGCGCCTGTACCAGGGCGTCACCCTCGGCGCGAAGGGCTTCCCGCTCGACGACGCCGGCAACCCGGTCAAGGGGCTGCCGCGCCACCCGATCGTCGAGGACGACGTGGTGATCTACGCGGGCGCGACGATCCTCGGGCGGATCACCATCGGGCGGGGCTCCACGATCGGCGGCAACGTGTGGTTGACGCGGAGCGTGCCGCCCGACAGCCGGGTGACGCAGGCGCAGGCGCGGACGGAGGCATTCGAGAGCGGCGGGGGGATCTGATCCGCGAGCTGAGCACTCCCCCCGTTTGCGCGCCCCGCGCCGTCCGCTGTGCTATCAACCCCTCATGCTCCACGACACCATCCGCACCGCGATCGCCTTCGCCCTCCTCGGCACGACCGGCTGCGGGCTGCTCGATCTGAACCCGTCCAGCGACGGGGGCGGCGGCGTACCCAGCGGCGGCGCCAACGGGTACGGCAAGCCGACGCTCGAGGTGACCGTCGGCGGCGTCCACTTCGGGCCGGCCGCGCCCGACGGCGCCTCGGCGGCGCAGCTCACCACCTCCTATGACCAGTACTCCAACCAGGCCGTCGACACGCGCCTCATCGTCAACGTCTCCGCCACCTCCGTCGGGGCCGCCTGCAGCCTTGGCATCTTCCGGCAGGGCGAGGACGTCGCGCCATTCACCACCGCCGGCTACCGGTTCTCCGCCGATTCGAGCGGGCCCACCCCCGACGGGATGGCCGTGCCGATCTCCGGCGAGGGCGTGTCGGTGCCGCAGGGGGGCTGGTCGTGCAGCGGCGACGGCTGCAATGGCGGGGCGCTCGTCATCACCGGCCTCGACGAGGCGCACATCGAGGGATACGTCGGCGGCACGTTCGTCAGCAACGTCGGCGGCCCGTACGAGGACGTGGTCTGCGCGTTCTATCTGCCCTGGGCCGTCTACCAGCCTTGAGGACGTCCTGACGCGTGCGCTTCGCCGCCTACGTCTATCCCGGCTGGCACCCCATCCCCGAGCGTGACGAGCGCTTCCACCCCGGCTTCACCGAGTGGGAGCTGGTCGCCTCCTGCACCCCGCGCTTTGTCGGCCATTGTCAGCCGCGCGTCCCGGCGCTCGGACCGTACGACGATCGCGATCCCGCCGCCGTCGGTGAGCGCATTCGCCTCGCGGTCGCGCACGGGGTGGACGCATTCGTTTACGGCCTTTTCTGGTGCCGCGGAAAAAGGGTGTTCGAGGAGGCCCTCGATCGCGGCTTCCTGGGGAGTCCCGAGGGGCGGAACACCCCCTTTGCCGTAATGTGGGCCAATCGCATGCCGCGCCGGGTGCTGCCGGTGCGGCGCGCCGACGTCCCGGTGATCGAGCGCGACCGGCTGGTGCCCTCCGATGTCGCGGACTTCGTGCAATTGATCGAATTCCTCGCCGAGCGCTATTTCCGGCGGCCCAACTACCTCACCGTCGGTGGAAAGCCCTGTTTCTCGATCTTCGACTCCACCTTTTTCATCAAGGAGCTGGGGCCCGACCACGCGCGGGAGGCGATCCGGCGCGCCCGGTCGCTGCTGGCCGAACGGGGGATTCCCGGAATGCACCTCGCCGCCATCGAGCCGGCGCGCGACGTGATTGGCCTGGTCCGCGACATCGGGTTCGACAGCGTCACCAATTATGTGCTGTTGCCCGATTGGAAAGGGCCATTTCAGCAGGATTATGTCGAGTGCGCGGCGCGGCGCGCCCGTGAGTGGCCGGCGATCGCCGCCGCCGCCGATTTGCCCTATTTCCCGTCGGTGGCGACGGGCTGGGACGCCTCGCCGCGCGGCGCCGACTTCGGCCCGGCGCGCCCCGACAAATACCCCTGGTCGCCGATCGTCACCGGCGAGCACCCCGACCGCTTCTGCGAGGCATTGACGCGGGCCCGGCGCTTCGCCGAGGGAGCGGATTCCGAGGAGCCGCTCGCATTCATCGCCTCGTTGAACGAATGGAGCGAAGGGCACTATCTCGAGCCCGACACGCGCTTTGGGACCGGCTGGCTCGAGGCGGTGCGCGCCGCGCGGTAGCGGCCGACGTCCGGCCCGCCGGACATATCCTGTCCGGGTTTCGGACACGCCGGACGGTGCCGAGCGCGATCCCCCGGCGGCCGCGCGCTCCGTCGGTGGCATCGCGGTTGCTGAACGGGCGTGCTACCTTGAGGAGGCGTCATGAACGGCGACCCGGAGCAGACCGAGATCCTGCGCGCCATCTGGAACGAGATGAAGGCGCTCAATGGCCGCGTCGACAAGACGAACGAAGGCCTCTCGGGGCTGCGCACCGAGCTGCGCGGCGAGATGGCCGGGCTGCGCACCGAGCTGCGCGGCGAGATGGCCGAGCTGCGCACCGAGCTGCGCGGCGAGATGGCCGAGCTGCGCGGCGAGATGGCCGAGCTGCGCGACGAGATGCACGCCGGCTTCGAGATGCTGGGCGGCCGGATCGACAACCTGCTCCTCGGCCCGCACGGACGCGATCACTCCGACCTGCGCGAGCGCGTGGCGCGGATCGAGGGGCACCTCGGCCTGCCGCCGCTCCCGTCGCCGCCGCCGTCGACGCCGTAGCGCGCCGCGCGGCACGCGCGGTAGGCTCCCCGCTCGATGGACCAGGGAGATCTCTTCGGCTGGAAGCCGCCCGAGCCGCCTCCGCCGTCGTCACCGTCGACGGAGCGCGCGGCCCCGCGATTGGACGCGGAGCTGGAGGCGGCGGTGCTGCGCGCCCTCGTCCGCGACTGGGAGGCGATCAACTACGCCCATTTCCGCCGCGCGCTGAAGCCGCCGGTGTTCCTGCTCTCGGACGCCACCTCGTTCCTCGGGCGCTGGTCGCCGCGCGACCGCACGCTGGAGATCGCGCGGACGCTCGTGCTCGAACAGCCGTGGAGCGTCGTGGTGGAGGTCCTGAAGCACGAGATGGCGCACCAGTTCGCCCACGAGGCGATGTGCGCCCTCGACGAGACCGCCCACGGCGCGGCCTTCCGCCGGGCCTGCGAGGTGCTCGGCATCGACCCCGCGGCCTCGGGGCTGCCCGAGGGCAAGGGCGCGCTCCCCGACGAGGAGGCGCGCGTGCTCTCGCGGATCGCCAAGCTGCTCGCGCTCGGCGAGAGCGACAACCTCCACGAGGCCGAGCTGGCGATGCGCGAGGCGCAGCGCCTCATGCTGAAGCACAACCTGCAGGGCGCGGCGGCTGCCCGGCGGCGCGGCTATTCGTTCCGCCACCTCGGCGAGCCGACGGGCCGCCTCCAGCCGCACCAGCGCACGCTCGCCGCGATCCTCGGCGGCCACTTCTTCGTCGAGCCGATCTGGGTGACGGTGCACCGGCCGCTGGTCGGGCTGCCGGGGACGGTGCTGGAGGTCTGCGGCAGCGACACCAACCTCGAGATGGCCTCCTACGTCCACGACTTCCTGCTGCGCACCGCCGAGCACCTGTGGCGCGAGCACAGGCGCGCCGCGCGCCTCGCTGGCGACGCGCAGCGACGGAGCTACCTGGTCGGCGTGATGCGCGGCTTCCTCGACAAACTGGACGCGCAGCGCGAAGAGTCGCGTCGCGAAGGGCTGGTGCTGCAGCGCGACCGCGGCCTCGGCGAGTTCCTGCGCCAGCGCTACCCGCGGCAGCGGAGCGTGCGCTCGACGGCGCGCGCCGATCCGGCGGCCTTCCGCGCCGGGCAGTCGGCGGGCCGGTCGATCGTGCTGTCGAAGCCGATCGCGTCGTCGTCGACGGGCGGCCGGGCGCTGCCGCCGAAGCGCTAGCCGCTCAGCCTGAGAACCGCTCGTCGCGCGCGACGCCGATGGCGATGCCGTCGCGCACCCGGGCCGCCCCCCGTCGAGCGCCCGCCCTGCTATGTTCCGCGCTGGCCAGCTGGTAACCGCGGATGTATCTTCCCCATTCACCGCGCCCCCGGGCGCTCGCGCTCGCGCTCCTCGGGGCGCTCCTCGGCGGGGGCTGTCTGCCGAGGCAGGCGAGGCAGGGCACGACGCCCGGCCGCGGGGAGGCAGCCGGCACGCGGACCACCGACGCAGCAGACGATCCGACGAGGCCGACGAGGCCCGTCCCGAGCGAAGTCCAAGGGAGGTCCCCGAACGTGCCGTCCACGATCCGCTACCAGCTCGACAACGGTCTCACGGTGCTGCTCGAGGAGAACCACGCCACGCCGGTGGTGGCGTTCCAGGCCTGGGTCGGCGTCGGCTCGGCCGACGAGCCCGAGGAGCTGGCGGGCATCGCCCACGTGTTCGAGCACATGCTGTTCAAGGGGACGGCCCGTCGCGGCGTCGGGCAGATCGCGCAGGAGGTCGAGGGCGCCGGCGGCGACATCAACGCCTGGACGGCGTTCGACCAGACGGTGTTCCACGTCGTCATGGCGAGCCGCTACTTCGACACCGGCCTCGACATCATCGCCGACGCGCTCCAGCACTCCTCGTTCGATCCCGAGGAGCTCTCGCGCGAGCTGAAGGTGGTGCTCGAGGAGGTGAAGCAGGGCGAGGACACGCCGAGCCGCATCGCCTCGCAGGCGATGTTCGCCGCCGCCTACGGCAAGCACCCCTACCGCCGGCCGGTGATCGGCACCTCGAAGACGGTGTCGACGTTCCGCCGCGACAAGCTGGTGGACTTCTTCCGGCGCTACTACGTGCCGTCGAACATCACGCTCGTCGTCGTCGGCGACTTCGACGCGGCGAAGGCCCGCAAGAAGATCGCCGCCGCGTGGGGCGAGGCCTCGGCGGCGCCGGCCCCGCGCGCTCCGCGGCGCGTCGAGCCGCGGCAGAAGGCGCCGCGGGTCACGGTGGTGACGGGCGACGTGCGCGAGGCCCACCTCGCGGTGGCGTTCCACGTGCCGCCGCTCCGCGACGACGACACCGCGCCGCTCGACCTCGCGGCGATCATCCTCGGGCAGGGCGACTCGTCCCGGCTGCAGGTGGAGGTGAAGCGCAACCGCCAGCTCGTCACCGAGGCGTGGGCCTACTCCTACTCGCCGCGCGATCCCGGGCTGCTGGTGGCCGGCGCCACGCTGCCGCCCGAGCGCACCGACGAGGCGCTCGACGCGCTGCTCGGCGAGACCTTCCGCATCGCCACCGCCGAGGTGACGCCCGAGGAGCTGGACAAGGCGAAGGCGATCATCGAGTCGGACGCGGTCTATCAGAAGGAGACGGTGCAGGGCACGGCGCGCAAGCTCGGCTTCTACGAGACCGTCGCCGGCTCGCTCGGCTGGGAGGCGGAGTACGGCCGCGCGATCCGCGACGTGTCGCCGGCGCGCCTGCGGGCCGCGGTGGCGCGCTACGTCCAGCCGGACAACGCGACGATCGCGCTGCTCTTGCCCAAGGCGGTCGTCGCCGACGCGGGCGGCAAGGCGAAGATCGAGGCGCGGCTGCTCGAGCGGCTGGACGTCGCGTGGCGCCGCGCGCGCGCGAACGAGCAGCCGGTGGCGCCGAGCGACGGGCAGGTCTTCCGCGAGGTGCTCCCGTCGGGGGCGCGCGTGCTGGTGATGCGCGACCCGTCGATCCCGCTGGTCGCCATGCGCGCGGTGTGGGTGGGCGGCCTGCGCGCCGAGGACGAGCGCGTCAACGGCGTCACCAACCTCCTCGCCTCGCTCGTCACCCGCGGCACGAAGACGAAGTCCGGCGACGAGATCGCCCACGAGGTGGAGTCGCTCGCCGGGTCGATCGGCGGATTTTCGGGGCGCAACAGCTTCGGGCTGCGCGCCGAGGTGCTCTCCCGCCACGCCTCGCACGGCCTCGGGCTGCTCGCCGACTGCATCCTCCACCCGGCGTTCTCCGAGGGCGAGGTGGAGAAGGAGCGGCGCGTGGTGCTCGAGGAGCTGCGCGCGCAGGAGGACAACGTCTCGTCGGTGGCGTTCCGGCTGTTCCTGCAGGCGCTCTACCCGAAGCACCCCTATCGCCTCGACCAGCTCGGCACGCCGGAGTCGGTGGCGGGGCTCTCGCGGCGCAAGCTGGCCGACTACTACAAGCGCAACTTCCCGGTCTCGCAGATGACGCTCGCCATCGTCGGCGACGTGGACCCGCAGAAGGTGATCGCCGAGGCGCGCGCGCTGTTCGCCGAAGCGGGCGCGCCCGGCAAGGAGGTCGCGCGTCCGGCATCTCCGCCCGGGTTCCCGACCGAGCCGGTGCAGGCGTGGAAGCACGCGCAAAAGCAGCAGGCGCACATCGTGCTCGGCTTCCCGGGCACGACGGTGGCGGACCGCGATCGCTTCCCGCTCGAGGTGCTCAGCACGATCCTCTCGGGCCAGGGCGGGCGGCTGTTCGTGGAGCTGCGCGACAAGCGCGGGCTCGCCTACCGCGTGAGCGCGTTCTCCCTCGAGGGCGTGGACCCCGGCTACTTCGCGGTCTACATGGCGACCAGCCCGGAGAACCTCGCGGTCGCCGAGCAGGGGATCCGCGACGAGCTGCACAAGCTGATCGACCACGTCGTCGGCACCGACGAGCTGGAGCGCGCCAAGCGCTACCTGGTCGGTGCGCACGACATCTCGCTGCAGCGACGGAGCGCGCTCGCCGCGACGCTGGCATTCCACGAGAGCTACGGCCTCGGCTGGGACGAGTACCGCCGCTACGGCGCGGGCATCCTCGCGGTGACCGCGGCCGACGTGCAGCGGGTGGCGCGCCAGTACCTCGACGACAAGAAGGCGGTGCTGGCGGTGGTGACGCCCGACCAGCCGTCGCCCGCGCTGGCGAAGGAGCGCGCGGCGACGGAGACGAAGGCGGCCGCGCGCGCCGAGGCGTTGCGGAAGGAGCAGCACGAGGCGCTCCTCGCGACGAAGAAGCACGGCGGCAAGCGCCACCACAAGCGCCGCCGCTGAGTCAGCGCGCTACTGGCATTGATGGTCGACGCAGTGCTGGCCGGGCGGGCAGGCCACGCACTCGCCGTTCACGCCGCCGCCGCAGGCGAAGTCGCTCGTGCCGGGGCAGAAGTCGTCGTCGCCGCCGCAGCAGGGGTTCGGGAAGGGTTCGAGGTTCCACCACCCCGCCACGACGACGAAGCCGCAGCTCACGTCGCAGATTCCATGGCGGCAGACCGTGTGGACCTGGTTCAGCGAGCAGTCCTCGCAGAAGCCATCCGGTGGGCCGCACGAGAAGCCTCCGCCTCCGCCGCGGCAATCGAAGCAACCGGCCCGAATTCCATAGATCGACCCGCCCCCCGGGCTGCAGGCGGAACACTGCTCGGGTTCGTTGATTTCGCACAACGGGTTTCCGACGGCGCACACGTGGTTCTGGCACACGCCGCTCTTGCAATCCGCGTCGCCGAGGCACGCCTTGCCATCGTCGCACAGGACGCAGGTCGCGCCGCCGCAGTCGACGTCGCTCTCGTCGTCGTCCTTCCTGCCGTCGTGGCACGCGGGGCGGAGGTCGATGCAATAACCGCCTGGCACGACCCGCTCTGGCAATCCTCGTGGCGCGCGCAGCCTGAATCGAGCGCGCAGGGCGGACAGCTCCCGCCGCAGTCGCGGTCCGTCTCGTCGCCGTCGAGGCAATTGTCACCGCACCATCCGGGAAGGCAGATTCCCCCGATGCAGGCGTTCGACACACAATCGGTCCCCGACGCGCATCTTTCGCCCAGCGCACAGCCGGCGCACTCCGGTCCCCCGCAGTCGACGTCGCTCTCCTGGCCGTCCATCTTCCCGTTCAGGCAGCCCGGCGCCGGCGTGCACACGCCATTGCCGCACACGCCGCTCCAGCAATCGCCGCCGATGTGGCAACTCTTGCCAACCTGGCATTTCTTGCAAGTCTTTCCGCCGCAGTCGACGTCGGACTCGTCCTCATCCTTCTTCCCGTCGGCGCAGGAGACGCAAAGGCCGTTTTCGCATACGAGGCTCTTGCAGTCTTTGCCGACGAGGCACGCCTCGAGGTCGGCGCAGCCGGGACAGCTCTTTCCACCACAATCGACGTCGGTCTCGTCCTGGTCCTGCTGCCCGTCGGCGCAGGACACGCAAAGGCCCTTTTCGCAGGCCATGCTCGCGCAGTCCCGCCCCGCCAGGCAGCCCTTCGAATCGCCGCAACCCGGACAGCGCGCGCCGCCGCAGTCGACGTCGGTCTCGTCCTCGTCTTTCACCCCGTCTTTGCAGGAGACGCAGCGGTTGGCCTCGCAAACGCTGTTTGCGCAGTCGGCGTCGACGAGGCAGCCGTGGAGATCCGCGCACGGCATGCAGGTCCGGCCGCCGCAGTCGACGTCGGTCTCGTCGCCGTTTTGCGCGCCGTCGTTGCACGCGGGCGGCACGCAGCGGCCGCCGCCGCAGCTGCCGGTCTGGCAATCGCGGCCGTCGTGGCACTTCGCTCCGGTGGCGCACGGCGCGCACGGCCCGCCGCAGTCGACGTCACCCTCGTCGGGCTCCGCCACGCCGTCGCTGCACGAGCCGCAGAAGCCGCCGGTGCACGCGGCGACGGCGCAATCGGTCGCGCCGCCGCACATTCGTCCGACGGCGCAGGGCGGGCACGCCGGGCCGCCGCAGTCGACGTCGCTCTCGGTGCCGTCGCGCCTGCCGTCGGCGCAGGAGACGCAGACGCCGTCGTCGCACTCGCCCCCCGCGCAATCGGAGGGGCGGCTGCACCGGCCGGCGGCGCAGGGCGGGCAGGCGGGGCCGCCGCAGTCGACCTCCGTCTCGGTGCCGTTCTTCCGGCCGTCAGTGCACGAGACGCAGAGTCCGCCCTCGCATTCGCGCCCCGCGCAATCGCCCGCCCCGACGCACGCGCGCCCGTCGGCGCAACCCGGGCACGCCGTGCCGCCGCAGTCGACGTCGCTCTCGTCGCCGTCGCGCAGGCCGTCGCTGCAGGTCGGCTGGCCGGGCAGGGCGCAGCGGCCGACGCGATCGCAGAAGCCGCTTTCGCAGTCGCCGTCGGCGGCGCACTGCCCTCCGAGCGCGCAGGGGCACGAGGCACCGCATTCGCCGTCCGCGCACTTCCCGGCGCATCCGGCGAGGGCGACGAGCAGGGCGAGCGCGTACCGCATGGTCATCCGGTAGGTTGTCCGTCCCCCGGGTCGGCGTTCAACGATCAGCGCCCGGGCGGCCGGGCGCACGCCGGCTTCCACCCGGTGCGGATTCGGGATCGGGCTGGGCGCCAGGCGTGGCTCGTCAGGGGGCTTCGATGTCACACGAAACGCCCCGTCTGGCGTGTTGTGTCGATTGCAAGTCCACTAACGCGCAGCGGTGGGCGCAAACAGGGATATCCGTGTCGATCGAGGCGCTCCTGCTGGCGCTGCACTTGCTTTTAATGTCAGTTCACATGCCGGATGTGGCGATCGGTTGGACATGGCCGTAAAATTGCGCGACCTTCCGAGGAATCAAGCGATGAAACGGACCGCACCCGCCCCGACGACGAGCCTCGGCCAGGCACTGCGCAAGGCGCGGCTCGCCGCCGGCCTCGATCAGATCCAGCTCGCCGCGCGGCTGGGGGTCTCCAACCGCACCGTCTCGCGATGGGAGAACGACCGGATCCCGCCCTCCTACGAGCTCCGCCCGGCGATCGTGGCGGCGCTCGGTGAGGCGCCCGCCAACCTGCAGTCGGCGCTGGCGAGCGCGCTCGGACTCCCGCCGGCCGCGCCCGCCGCCCCGCCCCCACCCGCCGCGCCG
>JAJXSP010000063.1 GCA_021784515.1 Myxococcales bacterium
CGGGCGCGCGCGAGATGCGCGCGATCTCGCTCGACGAGGCGCTCGAGGCGGCGATGGCGACGCAGGTGACCAGGCCGCCGACGGCCGCGATGCAGGCGGTCAAGGAAGACAAGGGATCGGAGAAATCGAAGGAGTCCAAGGAATCGAAGGATTCCAAGGAAACCAAGGGCAAGGGCGGACCCGACGCGGGCAAGCCCCAGAAGAAGTGAGAGAGACACCTCATGGCCACTGAGCAGAAGCCTCCGGCAGCCGGGAACAAGGCGTTCAAGCGCATCAACTTCTTCAAGGGCTTCCTCACGACGGAGCACGACTGGAACGACGCCGAGCGCTATCACCTCGAGAAGCGCAAGCTGCACAATCGGCAGTGCCATGCTCCGGGAGTCGTGCAGGGCTACGCCGGCGACCTGAAGGTGCTGGCGCGCGCCCGCGGCGACCTCTCGTTCGAGGTGCAGGCCGGCTACGCCATCGACGGCGAGGGCCATGACCTCGTCCTCTCGGAGACGCAGATCAAGACGATCGTCCCCGAGGAGTACAAGCTGCCGACGCAGCTCTACGTGGTCCTGCGGTTCGCCGAGGAGTTGACCGACTTCATCGCCTACAAGGAGAACCTCGAATACAAGGGGCACCGTCGGGTGATGGAGTCGGCGCGCGTGGAGATCACGCAGGCGCCGCCCGACATCAAGCAGGAGGTGGAGATCGCGCGCATCCTCCTCGAGAAGGGGGCCACCCGCATCCGCGACGCGCGCGACGCCGCCGACCCGCGCCCGAACGAGATCGACCTCCGCTTCGTGCCCCACGCCGGCATCGCCGGCTCGTTCTTCGACCCGGCGACGCGCCAGCGCATCACCTCGATGCTGGCCGCGACGCGCAAGTCGTTCCTCCACATGGCCCGCGACGGCAAGGTCGGCACCGCGCACGACGCGCTCGCGGCGACGCTCACCGCCTCGGGGCTGCACGCCGTGGAGGTGCTCGACCTGCGCAACATCTTCGACGTGATGGCGCTCATCGTGGAGATGCAGCACGAGTGCTCCGTCGAGATCGAGGTGGCGCACCCCGGCCTCGCGCAGCGGAAGGAGTTCGCCGACTTCCGAAAGCACATCGAGATCCTCAAGGGACTGCTCGGCGAGCGGCGCTTCTCCATCGACGCGCTCCAGAACCTGGCGGCCTACGAGCAGAAGGCGGCGGAGATCGTCGCCTCTGCCTTCGGCGGCCCCGCCGTCGTCGACGACCTGCCGCTCCCCGGTCAGCCGGCGCCCTCCGCGGCGGCGCCGAAGCCGAAGCAGGACGTCTCGGGCCTGCCCACGTTCCAGGAATGGGAGCAGGTCAAGGGCGTCTCGCAGCTCGACCTGCCCGACCAGATCGCCGTCAACGGCGAGGCCTGGTCGATGGTCGACAAGATCAACGTGATGGACAAGGACTCTGAGGAGTCGCACCAACTCCAGGTGATGGAGGCGAAGGACTCCTACCGTTCGCGGCAGAAGCTCAAGTACCCCGACGGCACGGTCCTCGAGGACGTGGGCCGCGCGCACGTGGGTGGATACTGCACCTTCCAGGTGAAGAACCTGACGCCGGGGAAGCCGCTCGCCGTGGTTCGCCGCATCGACTACGTCTACGGCGACTACGAGCTCGAGTTCTTCGTCGATGGCCGCTCGGCGGGCATCTCCGACAACAAGGGCACCGACCGCGTGAACCGCTGGCGCAACTGGCCCTACGTCATCGCCGCCGAGTCGATCACGAAGAGCACCGTGCAGGTCAAGCAGGTTGCCGTCACCGCGGGACGCGACATCAACATGTTCCGCTACTGGTTCTACCAGCCGAAGTAGCGTGATAGAGTGGGCGCCGCGATGAGCCGACCGATCCCGTCGAGCGCGGGGCCCACGGACGGCTGGCCGTCCAAGGTGAGAAGCTAAATGATCCAGAAGCTCCTCGACCCGATCTTCGCCCCCTTCCGGATGATCCGGAGCAAGGTCTTTCAGGTGAAGCAGATGCCTGCGACCCTGAAGGGTGAGGTGGGGCGGGTGAAGGCCGAGGCGGCGACCGTGAAGTCCGACTTCAAGGGCTACGGTTCGGACGCCCAGGCTGCGCAGTCAAAAGCCCAGCAGGGCGTGCACGTCGTCGGTGGCGGCAGGGGGCAAGCGCAACCCGCCGCGCCCGTGGCGGCCGCTCCTGCGGCCCAACCGGCGAGACCGAAAAAAATGGGATTGTTCGGCGGCAAGAAGAAGTGCCCGGGGTGCGGGCAGAAGCTCCACGCGAGCTGGGACGAGTGCCCCTATTGCGGTTGGGGCAAGAACGCGGCTGCCGCGGGCGGCGCCCCGGCGGCGGCTCCCGCTCCCGGCGGGAAGCAGCGCACGATGGCGCTCGACCTTGGCTCCGGCGGCGCGGTGAGCGGCGGGATCATCGGCTGGTTCATCCCGCTCGAGGGGCGGCAGGCGGGCGAGCTGTTCCAACTCCAGGGCCGGGTCAGCGTCGGGAGCGCACCCGACAACGACATCGTCATGGCCGATAGCCCGTCGATCTCCGGCCACCACTGCGAGTTCGTGGGGAGCCCCACCGGCTTCAAGCTGAACGACCTCGGCTCGACGAACGGCACCTTCGTCAACGACAAGCGCGTCTCCTCCCACGACCTGATCGACAACGACAACGTCCGCCTCGGCAAGGTCAACTTCAAGTTCAAGTCGATGGTCTGACACCATGCGATCACTTCCCTCCACGGCCGCGCGCGCAGGGATCGCGGCCCTCTCGCTCGTCGCCGCGCTCGCCGCCACGCCGGGCGCAGCCTCGGCCGCCGGCGTCGCTGGGCTGCACCTCGAGCGCACCGACGTCGACGCCTACCCACTGATGAAGCTGAACCTCTCCTTCATCGAGGCCGACGGCCGCGTCGTCACCGGCAAGACGAAGGACGAGTTCAAGCTGCTCTTCGACTCGGCGGACCAGGGCGTCGCCGCCGACGTGAAGCCGTTCGATCAGACCGCCGAGGCGGTCTTCGTGGTCATCGTCGCGCAGACCTCGGGCGCGATGAGCGACGCGATCGAGGACGAGAAACGCGGCGTGCGCTCCATCGCCGCCGCCGCTGCCGACATGAAGGGCAGCAAGGTCGCCCTCATCAGCGCCGCGTCGGAGACCAAGCGCATCGCCGAGCTTGTCAAACCCGAGGAGATCGACGGCGCGGCGGGCGGCCTCGTCCTCGACACCGAGGGCACCGACGTACATTTGCTCGACTCGGTGCGCACCGCGATCGACATGCTCAACGATCGCAAGGTGCCCGAGAAGGGGCGCAAGCTGATCGTCGTCTTCTCCGACGGTCTCGACATCGCCGGCGCCGAGAAGCGGGGCTTCTCGGACCTCGGCAAGAAGGCGCAGCTGGCCAACATCCTCATCGACACCGTCGGCTACGCGCCGTTCGACCCGAGCAAGCTGCGCAACCTGAGCGAGATGGCCAAGCAGTCCAACGGCACCTCGCGCGACTGCAAGACGGCGCAGGACGTCTCGGCGCAATTCGCCAACGTCGCCGACGAGCTCAAGAAGCAGTACGTCGTCCTCTTCAACTCCGTCATCGCCGGCGACGGCAAGGAGCACACGATCCAGGTGGTGAACGAGACCGGCGGCAAGCCGGTGTTCTCGAACATCGTCGCGAAGATCTGCATGCAGCACGGCCCGCAGGAGGTGAAGGACGACAGCCCCCCCTTCTACAAGAAGTGGTGGTTCCTGGTGTTCTGCGTCGGGCTGCCGCTGCTGGTGGTGATCGGGCTGATCGTGTCGCGCCTCGCGAAGAAGGGGCCGCAGATGGAGGCGGTGCAGCCGCAGGCCCCGCTCGCCGCGCCGGCGCCGATGGACGGCGGCGGCGCACAGCGCACGATGGCCCTCGACGTCGGCGCGATCACCGGCAAGGGGCCGACGGTCGGCTGGATCGTCGGCATGAACGGCAAGTACACCGACAAGACGTTCAAGCTCAAGGGGGGCGGCCGCACGCTGATCGGGCGCGCCGGCGCCGCCTCGGAGGCTGACATCCAGATCGAGGACGGCCTCATGTCGTCGAAGCACTGCGAGCTGCGCTTCGATGGTCAGGCCTACCGCATCGTCGATCTCGGCTCGACCAACGGCATCTTCCTCAACGACAAGAAGGTGCGCGAGGGCGAACTGGTGGACGGCGACTCGTTCAAGCTCGGCAGCACCGAGTTCAAGTTCAAGTCGATCAACTGAGGCGACCGTGCTCCCGCTGCTCGCGCCAGCCGTCACCTCGCCCGCCTCGCCCGCCTCGGGCGACGGCTTCCCGCTCTGGATCGTCATCGGCGTCGTCGCCGTGGTGGTGCTGATCGCCGGCGGCGTCATCCTCCTCATGGCCCTCAAGAAGGGAAAGGCAGCCGAGGAGCCGTGCGCGCGGTGCGGCAAGATGATGCTCCCCGACTGGCCGCAGTGCATGTTCTGCAAGGCGCCGCGTGGGCTCAAGCGTGCCGCGCTCGAGTTCGTGTCGGGCCCGATGATCGGACGCACCGTCGACCTCGACGGGCCGATCACCACCATCGGCTCGGCGCCCGGCTCGTCGGTGACCCTCAACGACCAGGGCGTCTCGCGCAAGCACGCCGGCATCCGCAACGTCGACGGCTCGTTCGAGCTGGCCGACCTCGGCTCGACCAACGGGGTGTACGTCAACGGCGAGAAGGTCGCCCGGCGGCAGCTTCGGCTCGGCGACGTGATCCGCATCGGCACGACGGAGATGATCTTCAAGGGCTGAACGGCGGCCCGGCACCGCCCGCCTCGAGGAAGGACAGGACCCACGATGCCCGCCAAGCTCCTCTACCGCGACGCCCAGGGAGCCGACGCCTCGGTCGACATCCCCGACGCCACGCCGATCTTCCTCGGCCGCGGCGCCGACTGCGCGGTGCGCACCGACGACGCGCTCGTGTCGCGGAAGAACTGCAAGCTGTCCTTCGCGGGTGGGCGCTACCTCGTCGAGGATCTCGGCAGCTCGAACGGCACCTACGTCAACGAGCGGCGGGTCCAGAAGCAGCAGCTCAACCACAGCGACGTGATCCGCTGCGGCTCGCTCCAGGTGCGATTCGTCGAGGTGGCGGCGTCGCGACCCAAGACCGCCGCCGTGGAGGCGGTGCGCGTCGAGCCGGGCGTGGATCCGGCAGTGCTGGCGGAGAAGGATCAGGCGATCGCGACGGTCACGGCCGAGCGCGACGAGCTGCAGAAGAGCTGGAAGGAGGCGGCGGCGGAGCTCGAGACCCTGCGCGCGCGCGCCGAGGCCAACGAGAACGAGCTGAAGTCGCTGCGCCAGCAGGCGGTGACGGGGCGCGAGGAGATCGCCAAGGTCCGCAAGGAGCACGCGCAGGACAAGGAGGAGCTGGTCGCGGTGAACCACGCGTCCGAGGAGCTGCGCGACGAGCTGCGGCAGCTGCGCGAAGAGCACGCGGCGAACAAGACGAAGCTCGACGAGCAGAGCGACGAGCTCGCGGCGCGCGACCGCCAGCTCGAGCGGGCCCAGGAGGACGTGCAGCGCACCAAGCAGTCCACCGAGGAGCTGCGCAACAAGCTCCTCGAGCTGCAGAAGACGAAGGACGAGGGCTGGAACGAGCTGAACAAGCAGCTCTCGCAGATCGACCAGCTGCGCGAAGTGATCACCGAGCAGGAGCGCATCCTCGAGGAGCGGCGCGTCGGGCTGATCGCGCTCGAGGCGGCGGTGAAGGACCACCGCAGCGACAAGGAGAAGGTGAACCGCGAGCTGGCCGACGTGAAGAACCAGCGCGACGACCTGAAGGAGCGGTGGACCCGCGCCGAGACGAAGGTCGAGGGGCTCGAGGAGGAGCACCGTCGCCTGGCGCGCATGATGGCGACGCAGGCTGCCGGCGGCTCGAACGGCGAGGACTTCGCCAGGATGGCCGCCGAGGTGCGCGAGCTGAAGATCGAGAACAAGAAGCTCGAGCAGCAGGTGACGCGGCTGCAGGCCGATTGCGAGCGCCTCGGTAGCGAGCGCTCGCGGGCGAACGAGGACCTCGCGCACATCGACGTGGAGCGCAACCAGCTCGCCGAGGAGCGCAAGTCGATGGAGGCGGCGCGCGACCGCGCCGAGGATCGGCTCGCCCGCGCCGAGGCCGCCAAGGCGAAGCTCGACGAGGAGAAGCAGCAGATCGCCCAGGCGCGCGACACGGCGATGTCGTCGGCGAACGACGTCCGCCACCTCCACGACCGCGCGCTGCGCCGGATCGCCGAGCTGGAGAAGCAGCTCTCCGACGGCGGCGCTCAGCTCGCGGCGCTCGAGGACGGGAAGAAGGCGACGAAGGAGCGCGACGAGCTGCGCGAGCGGCTGGCGCGGGTCGAGGCGCGGCTGAAGGAGGTCGAGGCGGAGCGCGATCGCCTCCGCGGCGATCTCGAGACCGCCCGCGCGGCGGGGGTCTCGGCGACCAGCGAGGACGTCACGCCGCCGGAAGGCACGCGGCTGCCCGAGCACGCGGCGGCCGCGGGCGGCGAGGTGCTGCGCGCCAAGGCGCAGGAGGTCTACGACGGGATCAACGAGGCGCTGTCGTCGCTGCGCACGACGATGCTGACCGCCAAGGGGCTGTTCGGCGAGGTGGCGCCGATGGTCAGCGACGAGGACGCGCGCAAGGCGCTCGGCGAAGCGATCTCCGATTCGATGGCGCGCACCGAGGACGCGAAGGGCACGCTGCGGGGCCTTCGCGAGCTGTTGCGGAGCTGACCGCCCGCCGGACGCCGGGACTGGAAAGGACGAGATGGGCCGACCGCGCCTGACGAAGTCCGGGGCTCTCGAGCGGGCGGCCATCCAAGGCAAAGGACGACAATGAGCGAACAGATCACCAGCGCCCGGGAAGCCGAAGACCTCATCCGCGCGCAATACCCGCTTCTCTACATCGTTTCGTCCGAAGAGGATCGCGTCGAGGCTGCGCTCGCCGAGATCGCCACGCGGCGCGACATGAAGCTCGCGGCGTGGACCTGCACCAAGGGCTGGGACAAGCTCGTCGGAGTGATCAAGGGCGGCGGTGAGGCGACCAAGGCGCCCGACAAGGCGCTCGACTTCGTCGCCGGCGCCGAGGGCAAGGGGCTCTACGTCCTTCGCGACTTCCACGCGTTCATCAAGAACAACTCGCCACCGAACATCGTGCGGCAGCTGCGCGACCTGGCGCACCAGCTCCCGAAGAAGCCCGAGACGAACTGCGTGATCATCCTCTCGCCGGTGATGCAGATCCCGCCGGAGCTGGAGAAGGAGGTCGCGATCATCGACTGGGACCTCCCCAACCGCGCCGACATGGACGAGGTGGTGGGGCGCTCGATCTCGCGGATGCCGACGGGCTGCACGCCGGGCATCGCAGCGACGGGGGAGGGGCGTGAGGCGGTGGTCGACGCGGCGCTCGGCCTCACCAAGCTGGAGGCGGAGAACGTCCTGTCGAAGTCGCTCGTGCGCAACAAGACGATCGACCTGTCGACGATCCTTTCAGAGAAGAAACACATCATCCGGAAATCGGGGATTCTGGAGTATTACGAGGCTACCGAGAAGCTGAACGAGATCGGTGGGCTCGAGACGCTCAAGGAGTGGCTGCTCAAGCGGCGCCACGCCTACACCTCGCAGGCGCGCGACTTCGGGCTGCCGCTCCCGAAGGGCATCCTCCTCATCGGCGTCCCCGGCTGCGGCAAGTCGCTCACCGCGAAGGCGGTCGGAGCGGCGTGGCAGATGCCGCTCTTGCGCCTCGACGTCGGAAAGATCTTCGCCGGCCTGGTCGGCTCGTCCGAGGAGAACATCCGGCGCGTGATCAAGACGGCCGAGGCGACGGCACCGTCGATCCTGTGGCTGGACGAGCTGGAGAAGGGTTTCTCGGGCACCGGCTCGTCGGGGCAGACCGACGGCGGCACCACCTCGCGCGTGTTCGGCACCTTCATCACCTGGCTGCAGGAAAAGACGGCGCCGGTGTTCGTCATCGCCACCGCCAACAACGTGCACCAGCTGCCGCCCGAGCTGCTGCGCAAGGGGCGCTTCGACGAGATCTTCTTCGTCGACCTCCCGACGCGCGAGGAGCGACGGACCATCCTCGAGATTCATCTCAAGAAGAAGGGCCGCCATCCGGACAAGGTCGAGCTGGACAAGATCGTCGACGAGATGCCGGACTTCGCGGGCTCGGAGATCGAGCAGGTCGTGATCAGCGCGATGTACGACGCATTCGACGCGAACCCGGGCGAGCACGAGCTGTCGACGGAGCAGCTCGTGCGGTCGTCGCGCGAGATCGTGCCGCTCGCGGTGACGATGCACGAAGGGATCGCGGCGATGCGCTCGTGGGCGCGAACGCGCGCGCGCATGGCGTCGCCGGCGCGCGAGGCGGCCTCGAAGGAAGAGAACAAGGCGAGCCCCTTCGGGATCGAGATGCGCCAGATGAAGATGGATCAATAGCCATGTCCCACTTCACCAAGGTCGCGACGAAGATCAACAGCCTCACGGCGCTGATGAAGACGCTCGAGCTGCTCAAGGAGCGGCTGCGGATCCAGGGCGTCACGCAGGGCGAGAACGTCGTCGTGCGCGGCTACAAGGGGCAGACGATCACCGCCGAGATGTCGATCAACATGGGCAAGTACGACATCGGCGTGGTCAAGAACGAGCAGGGCAACTACGAGTTCGTCGCCGACTGGTGGGGCGTCGAGACGACGCAGGGGATCGAGGAGGAGGAGTTCGTCGAAGAGGTGAACAAGCAGTACGCCTACGTGCGCGTGATGGAGGCCTGCGAGGAACAGGGCTACCAGATCGCGCAGGAGGACATCCACGTCGAGGAAGACGGGACCGTGAAGCTCGTCGCGACGAAGTGGGGTTGATCAGATGGCCGAGAAAAAAGAGCTGCACATCGTGATCTCGCCGACGGGCGAGGTGAAGGTGCAGGTGAAGTGCATCGCCGGTCAGTCGTGCGTCGACGAGACGAAGTTCCTCGAGAACGCGCTCGGGAACGTGATCGAGTCGCGCGAGCTGACCGCGGAGTACTACCAGGAAACCGAGCAGGAGACCGTGGAGGTCAAGGAGTAGCCTCCGATGGGCGAGCCGAGCGCGCGAGGGAGGAGCCGGCTCCCGGAGGAGATCCATCCGAAGGCGCTGGCGATGCGCGCGGCGCGCGCGAAGGCCGAGGGCGGCCGCGCCGAGCCCTACCGCGACACGCCCGACTACCTGGAGGATCAGGTGGCGCGGCTGCGCGCGCTCGTCGACGCGGCGATGGCGGAGGCGGCGGGCAACGAGGCGGTGCGCGACGAGCGGCGCGCCATCGCGGCGAAGGTGGCCGAGCGCATCGCGGCGCGGCTCGCGGCGACGGCGGACGGTGGCGCGGCGCTGGGGCTCGAGGGGCTGCGGCGCCGCTTCGCGCTCGATGCGTTCGAGGTCGACGTGATGCTGCACGCGCTCGGGTCGAGCCTCGACCCGGCGCTCGGGCGCGCCTACGGCAAGCTCTCGGGGCAGGTCGCGCGCGGCGTGCTCGACGTCGGCGCGGCGATCCAGATCCACGTCGACGGCGTGGCGGCGCGGCTGCGGGCCCGGGCGCGGTTCCAGGCCGACGCGCCGCTGCTCCGCCACCGCCTGCTCCTGCTCGACCGCACCGCACGGCCCGAGGCGCGCGAGAGCCTGCTGGCGTGCGAGCTGAAGCTGCCCGCGCGCGTGTCGCGCGTGCTCCTCGGCGAGGGATCGCTCGACGGCGTGGCGCCCTGCACCGCGCTCGTCGAGGCCGACCTGCCGCTCGAGCGCGTGGTGCTGCCCGACGACGCGCGCGCCGACCTCGAAGCGCTCCTCGCGGCGCAGCCGCTCCTCCACGAGCGGCTCGCGGAGTGGGGCTTTACGCGGGTGGCGCCGACGGGGCGGGCGCAGGTGGTGCTGCTCACCGGTCCGCCGGGCACGGGCAAGTCGGCGCTGGCGCGCGCGATGGCGAACCGGCTCGGCCGCAAGCTGCTCGTCGTCGACACGCAGAAGCTCCTCGAGACGGCCAAGGCGCTCGACGGCGAGCTGGACGAGCTGCTCGAGGAGGCGCGGCTCCTCGGCGCGGTGGTGCTGTTCGACGAGTGCGAGCTGCTGTTCGGGAGCCGCCTCAACGGAAACCGCGTGGTGGGCTCGGCGCTGCGCGCGCTCGATCGCTACGACGGGCTGGTGGTGCTGGCGACGAACCTGCCCGAGCGGCTCGACCCGGCGCTCGATCGCCGCGTGCTCCTCCGCGTCGCGCTCGAGGTGCCGCCGCCGTCGCTGCGCAAGAGGATCTGGGAGCTGCACCTGCCGCCCGAGGCGCCGCTCGCGCCGGGCGTCGACCTCGGCGTGCTCGCCAAGCGCTACGACTTCGCGGGCGGCTACATCCGGAACGCGGCGCTGCTCGCCGTGTCGCGTGCGCTGGCGCGGGCCGGCGACGAGCCGCCCGCGCTCACGATGCGCGACCTCGAGGAGGCGTCGCAGGCGCAGCTGCGCGGCGAGCTGACCAACTGGGCCGAGCGCACCCGCTCCACGCTGACGCTCGAAGCGCTGATCCTCCCCGAGGACGTGAAGAGCCAGATCGTCGAGGTGATCTCCGCCGGGCGCAACCGCTCGCAGGTGCTCTTCGGGTGGGGCTTCAACGAGCGCATCCCGACGGGCAAGGGGATGGTCGTGCTCTTCTCGGGCGACCCGGGCACCGGCAAGACGCTGTCGGCGGAGATCATCGCCGCCGAGCTGGGGATGAGCCTCTACCGCGTCAACCCGGCGAAGGTGGTGTCGAAGTATGTCGGCGAGACGGAGAAGAACCTCAACGAGATCCTCGGGCAGGCGAAGGCGATGCACGCCATCCTCTTCTTCGACGAGGCCGACGCGCTGTTCTCGTCGCGCGTGTCGAAGGTGGAGTCGGCGAACGACCGGTTCGTCAACATGGAGACGAACTTCCTGCTCCAGCAGCTCGAGCGCTTCGAGGGGATCGTCATCCTCGCCACGAACCTCGAGACGTCGATCGATCAGGCGTTCAAGCGCCGCATCCACTACCACATCGTGATCCCGTTCCCCGAGCCCGATGCGCGGGCGAGGATCTGGCGCGGCCTCATCGCCGAGCGCGCGCCCGTCGAGCCGGACCTCGACTTCGCGAAGCTCGGCAAGACGTTCGATCTCTCGGGCGGCCACATCAAGAACGCGATGATGCGCGCCGCGTACATGGCGGCGCACCGCGAGGCGAAGATCTCGATGGCGCTGCTGGCCGAGGCGGCGGAGAAGGAGTGCGCGGCCGCCGGCAAGCTGTTCCAGAACCTGGCGGTGCCGACGTTGGCGCCGGCTCCAAAGAAGAAGTAGCGCTGCCCGCGCTCACGGTCATCGGACCGGAGCGTGGCGAAGCGCGTTTCGTGACGGTGGGGTGGGAAAGGAAGGCGGGCGGCGAGAGAGCGAGGCCGGCTAGGCCATCGCCTCCTTGGGCTTCGACTGCTCCTCGACCATCTCGTCCTTCGAGGCCTGCTCGAGCTCCTGCTGCTTGCTGCTGTCGGTCCCCGCCTGATCGGCCTCCTTCACCTCTTCCTTCTGCGTGCCGACGGTGGCGAGGTAATCCTCGGAGGCCTGCTGCAGCGTCGCGGTGAGCTCGGCGGGGTTGAAGTCGAGCGTCGGAATGCCCAGCAGGTGCAGCGCCGGGATGAACTGCTCCGAGCCGTTCGCGGCGAGCGTGAGGATCTCGCTCCACTTGTCGCCGAGGAGCCCGTCGACGGCGTCGCGCACGTACCACGCGCCGTACTTGAGGCCGCTGCGAGGCCCGCCAGCCATGAAGAGCGAGATGTTCGGCGTGGAGCGGGCCGAGAAGTCGTTGGCGTTGTGCAGCTCGCCGACGAGCGCGCTCATGAGCGGCGTCGCGCCGCCGGCGAGGTTGAGCAGCTCCTGCTCGAGGCGGGCGCCGAGGAAGTCGAAGTAGCCGCCCTGGTTGAGGCTGGCGCGGCGATCCTCGGACTGCGACAGCACCCACGCCTCGACGCCATCGAAGGTGTTGTCCATCTCCTCGATGAACTCGCCGAGCCGCTGGCCCACGTAGCTCCGCACCGATTGCTCGGCTTGGTCCTGCGCTTCGGGATCCGCCTGCTGCTCGAGGAGCATCTCCTTGGCGGCGTCCGGCTGGTCGCCCTCGGGCTTCTTGGCTTCCTCGATCTCCTGCTGGGCCATGGTTTCCCTCCGGTCGCTCTGTTGCGCGCCGCTCGGCGCGGGCTTCGCTCGGCAGTTTGGCAGGGTACCGCGTGCGGGGCAATGCCCACGACGGCCCTCGTCTCTTTATCGGCGGGGCGTTGGGAAAGTTGCTTCGGTGACGCACCTCCGACGGGGTGGACGCCGATAATCGAGAGAGGGTAGACTCCCAGAGGCAGACATGGCCGACCTCGACAACCGGAACGACCTCGACGCGGCGGAGCGCGAAGAAGAGGAGGCGCGCCGTCGGCAGAAGCGAGCCACCCTCGACGAGGAGATCGCGCGGAAGTACGACGCCGACCGGCTCTCGAAGATGGTGGTGCGCGGCGCCGGGCGCGGCGAGCGGCTCGACCTGACGACGCGCCTCGACATGGAGCGCCGGCTGCCCGGCCACGACTTCTCGAAGGTGCGCGTGTTCCGCGGCGCGCTCGCCGAGGAGATCACGAAGCGCCACCAGGCCGACGCGGTCACCGTCGCCAACACCGGCATGATCCTGATGCGTCAGGGACCGCGCTCGGCCCCCGGCACGCGCGCGCACCAGGCGCTCCTCGCGCACGAGCTGACCCACGTCGCGCAGGCGCAGCGCGGGATGCACTTCGCGCTCGAGCACGGCGGCGGCGAGGGGGAGCACGAGCAGGAGGCGCAAGCCGTCGAGCACGGCGTCGCCCACGGCGAGCACGAGTCGTCGGCCTCGAACAGCCCCGAGGCGCGCGCGGCCCGCGAGCGCATGATCATCGAGCGCGCGATCGAGCTGCTCGAGGAGCACCACCAGATCGCCGAGGAGCGCAAGGGGCGCCTGTAGCGCCGCGCTCCGCCCGCCCCGTCGAACGAACCCCGGATGAGCGAAACCGTCGAGAGCCGCGAGCACCTGCTCACCTTGATCCGCGACCGCGCGCTCCGCGGCAACACCTACAAGGGGCCGCCCGGAGGCGAGTTCAAGCTGACCGATCTCTCGGCGCCGCGGCAGGACTTCGCCGACTCCACCTTCGAGCGCGTGAACCTCGCCGGGGGCGACCTGCGCGCCGCCGATCTCTCGCGGGCGCAGCTCAAGCAAAGCGATCTCCGGCGCGCGCTCCTCGACGAGGCGCTGCTCTACGAGACGCTGCTCCTGAACTGCGACCTGACCGAGACCGACTTCGGCCGCGCGCACATCGAGAAGGCGGAGTTCCACGAGACCAGGCTGCCGAACGTGGTGTTCACGCAGGCGAAGCTGGTCAAGGTGCGGTTCGCGAAGACCGACCTGATGAAGGCGCGGTTCGACGGCGCGGTGCTGATCAAGTGCACCTTCTCCTTCGACGAGCGGAGCACCGAGTCGATGATGCGGGCGCAGCTCGCCGGCGCGACCCTCGTCGAGTGCGATCTCGGCAAGGCGAACCTGATCGGCGCCGACCTCCGCGGCGCGCTGTTCGTGAAGTGCAACCTGGCCGGCGCGCAGCTCACGCGGGCGCAGGTCGAGGGGACGCGCCTCGTCGCGTGCAACACGCTCGGCGCCGACCTTCCCGACGGCCTGAGCGGGAGGTAGACTGAAACGATGGCTCCGCCGAACATCCGCGACGTGGTGGGCGACATCCGCGAGGCGCTCGATCGCTTCCCGCCCGACGCGCTGAAGGAGATCCTGACGTACGTATTCAAGGAGTACGTCGTCGAGGGGCCGGCGCCGATCTCCAGCGCGCCGCCCACGCTGCGCGACGAGTTTGCCGGGATGGGCTTCGCCGAGGTGATCCGCGCGCTCCAGCTGCGCCTCGACCTGCCCGAGCTGGCGCTGTTCGAGGTGCAGGGCGATCGCGTGTCGGTGAAGATCGGCGGGCGACCGGTGCCGCTCGAGGCGGCCGGCGCGCGGCAGGATCCCGTGCCCGCGGCGATGGCGGTGCCGGCAGCCGCACCGTCGCTGCCTCCAGCGGGAGACCGTGTACCTCAGGGAATCGCGCAGCCGGTCGTGAGCGCCCGCCCGATGCCCGCGACGCCGCCCGCCGCCGCACCGCGCCCAGCCCCGGCGCCTGCGCACGCGCCCGCCCCCGTCGCGCCGGCTCCGGCCGCGCCCGCCGTCGCCGTGAAGGCGATCCCCGAGGAGAAGCCGGGCACGTCGGACCGCTTCCGCAAGCTCGAGATCGACTAGTACCTCGTGGCGGAAATGTCGATAGGACCGAGAGCGTCAATGCGCCCGCAGGGCGAGGCGCGACGATGGAAGCTACTTCTGGGTAACTGACTGAGGAGCAACGACGCCATGCGGGATGCAGCGACGATCGAATCCATCGAGATTTACGCCGCGAGGTACTAGCCCATGAGCGCGCTCGCACGCCGGTATTACGTCCGCGCCCTCGAGCAGCTCCGTCGCGGCGAGATGGACGATGCGACCGAGGGGTTCCGGCAGGCGCTCGAGCTGGCGCCGATGTTCGTCGAGGCGCGCGTCGGCTACGCCAACGCCGTCGCGCGCACCGACGCGCTCCACGCCGCCAACTCGTTGCGCACGGGTCTCGCTCGCACTGACCTGCGCCCGCACCAGCGGCTGTTGCTCCAGCGTTCGCTCGGCGACGTGCTGCTCGCCGTCGGGCCGGCCGGCTACCGCGAGGCGGAGGACGCGTACCACGAGGCCTGGCGGCTCGGCGACCGTCTCGGCATGCCGCAGGTCGACCTGCACGACCGCCTCGCGCGGCTGCGCGCCAAGACGGGGCGCTTCACCGACGCCCTCGACGAGCTGCTCGCCGCCGCTCGCGCCCGCCCGTAGCTGCTCGCTACGCGGCGGCGCCGATGCGCATCACGACGGCGGTGACGTTGTCGACGCCGCCGTTGGAGAGCGCCGCGCGGATCAGGGCGTCGGCGCACTCGTCGATCGAGCCGTGGAGGCCGTCCTCCAGCAGCTCCTTCAGGATCCAGTCGTCCACCATGTCGGTCAGCCCGTCGCTGCACAGGAGGTAGATGTCGCCCTCCTCCATCGCGATGGCGCGGTGGTCGACCTCCACGTCCTCGCGCAGCCCGACGGCGCGCACGATCACGTTCTCGTTCGCCGGGCCGAACTTCGCCGCCAGCGCCGGGTTCTCGGCGTACAGGTTCACCAGCGAGTGGTCCTGCGTCACCTGCTCGAGGTAGCCCTGGCGCACCCGGTAGATGCGGCTGTCGCCGACGTGGCAGAGGTGCACGAGGTCGCCGTCCTCGCGAATGCCGACGACGGTGGTGCCCATGTTGTGGAGGTTCGGATCTGCCTTCGCGCGCTGGTAGACGGCGCGGTTCGCCTGGCGGATGGCGGTCTGCAGCCGGTCCGACTCGGCCGGCTCTGCCTCGAGCCCCTGGCGGATCACCTCGGCGATGCGCGCCACGGCGGTCTGCGAGGCGACCTGCCCGCCGACGTGGCCGCCCATGCCGTCGCAGACCACGTACAGCCCGAGGTCCGGGTCGACGACGAACGAGTCCTCGTTCTTCTCCCGGACCAGGCCGACATCGCTGCGGCCCGCGCTCTCGATGTGGAACGGCATCGGGCGGCGAGCTTATGATGCCGCTTCCCGGGATGTCAACGCCGCCCTCGTCGCTGCCGCTTTGCGCCTCTTCCCTCGGCGTGCTGTCGATCCACCTCGACGGCGCGCCCTGCCGCGTGGGCTGCGAGTTCTGCTACCTCGGTGCGCGCGCGGAGGCGCGCGGCGGAGGCGGCCTCGACCTCGCGCTCGTCGAGGAGCTGCTCGGGCGCCTCGAGTACGAGGAGGTCGCCGTCGCGGTGAGCGAGCCGGGCGCGGGCGCCGTGGGGCCGCTGCGCGCGATCGTCGCCGCGGCGACGGCGCGCGGGCGTCCGGTGGCGATCACCACCACCGCGGCGGTGCTGGCGGCCGCGCCGGCGCTCGTCGAGGGCACGGCGCGGGTGAACCTCTCGATCGATCCGCGCAAGGGCCCTGTCTCGCCACGCGCCGTCGAGCGGGCGGCGGCGGCGGCGCGCGCGCTGGGGCCCCCCCCGCCGAAGGACGGGGGGGCCGAAGGCCCTCGAAGTGCCCGCGAGGTGGCGCTGATCGTCTCGCTCACCTCGCCGGAGTTCGCCGAGCGCCTCGTCGGTGGCCTGCTCGACGATCTCCTCGCGCTGCCGTCGGTGGACAAGGTCGCGCTCAACGCGCTCAAGCCGCCGCCGCCGTGGTGCGGCCGCGCGTTCTGGCTGCGCACCTGCGCGCGCCTCGCGCCGCTCCTCGAGCGCCACCTCGACCGCCGCCTGTTCCTCGACTGCTGGGTCGCCTGCCGGATCCTCGGCCTGGGCGGCTGTCCGGCGCGGCCCGACGTGTCGCCCGGGCCCTCGTTCCGCAGCTGCGTCTACCAGCCGGCGCCCGATCTCGCCTTCGCCACCGTCGACGAGCTGGCGGCGCACCTCGCGCGCTTCACGCCGCCCGAGCGCTGCCCGTTCCCGATCCCCCCGTGATCAGCGGGTGACCTCGAAGCGCGGCGGGCGGGGTGGCGGCGCGTCGTCGTCGGGCACGTCGGGGTAGAGCTGGATCTTCGTGCGCTCGGCGTCATCGGCGAGCAGCGGCTTCCAGGGCGGATCGACGAGCGCCCGGTGGGTCGCCTGGGACTCGATCACGGCCGCCACCGACGGCTCGATCACCGGCAGCGGCTCGCGGCGCCGCGCCGCGCGCACCCGCTCCAGCTCCTCGTGCAGCAGGCCGAGCGCCTCGGTCCCCTCGCGCACCTCGGGCTGCACGTAGAAGGACTGCACCGGGCGGTAGAGATCGCGCAGGAGCGCCTGCGGCGCCAGCTCGCGGAGGTCGGCGTAGAGCTGCGACGGCAGCTCGCGCTCGTGGACCTCGATGGGTCGCGCGGAGTGCTCGGCGATGGTGACCGGCATCGTCGGGCGCACGTAGCGGGGCAGGGCGAAGGTGTGGAGCAGCGGCGTCTCCCAGCGCGCCGTCGTGGCGGCGATGGGGAAGGCGTCGGCGTCGGCGAGCAGGTCCCGCGCGAGGGGCTCGCCGGGGGCGGCCGCCTCGTCGCTCATCGCGTCACAGGTGGCCCGCGGCGATCGCGTGGTGGACGGCGATGAAGTGCAGCACGAGGCCGATCCCCACGCCGAGGACGACCCACGCCGTCCAGAAGAGCGGGCCGGCGGGCGGCGCGGGCTCGGGCTCGGCGACCGCGGCGGCGCGGGCGGCCTCGGCCTGCGCGGCGGCGAACGCGATCACGCCCGCCGAGTCGGGGAGCATCATCGTTCCGCCGCTCATCGGTCCGCCCGAGGGAGCGGGCATTCCC
>JAJXSP010000509.1 GCA_021784515.1 Myxococcales bacterium
GCCGCTCTCTAAGGCGCGGTGCAGCGCCGCGATCACCACCTGCTCCAGCTCGGCGCCCGAGAACTGGTCGAGCGAGCGCGCCAGCTCGACCACGGGGAAGCGCGCCGGATCGCGGCCGTGCCCCTTCAGGTGGATCGCGAGGATCTCCGCGCGCTCCTTCGCCGCCGGAAGATCGACGAAGAAGACGTCGTCGAATCGGCCGCGCCGCGCCAGCTCCGGCGGCAGCCCCTCGATCTCGTTCGCGGTCGCCGCCACGAACACCGGCGCGCGCTTCTCCTGCAGCCAGGTGAGGAAGCTGCCGAAGACGCGCGCGTCGGTGCCGCGCTGGCGGTCGCCGGAGAGGCCCTTCTCGATCTCGTCGACCCACAGCACCACCGGCGCCATCGCCTCGGCGGCTCGCAGCGCCTCGCGGAGCGTCTCCTCGGGTGACGACGAGGCGAACACCGAGGCGAACTCCATCCGCACCAGCGGCACCGAGAAGATCCCCGCGGCCGCCTTCGCGGCGAGCGACTTGCCGCAGCCCTGCACGCCGGCCAGCAGCACGCCGCGCGGCTCGGGCAGGCCGAAGCGCCGCGCCTCGTCGGAGAAAGCGCGCACGCGGGCGCGCACCCACGCCTTCAGCGCCGCCATCCCGCCCATATCGTCGAGCGACACCGCCTGCTCGATGTACTCGAGGCACGCGCTCTGGCGCAGGATGCGCCGCTTCTCGTCGACGATGCGGCGCGTGGCGACGGCGGGGTCGGGCTCGGCGAACGCGAGGCGGTAGGCCCGTCGCGCCTCGCCCAGCGTCAGGCCGCGGGCGGCGCGCACCGCGGAGTCGCGATCGGCGAGCGAGGCGGCCCGCGCGCGCTGCTCCTCGTCGAGCAGGACGCCCAGCTCGGCCGCCGTCGGCAGCGGCAGGTCGAGGATCGCCACGTCCTTCTCCAGCTCGCGCGGCACCGACGGGCGCGGCGTCACCAGCACCATCGACTTGCCGGTGCGCGGCGCGGCGAGGGCGAACTCGCGCAGCGCGCGCACGAGGCGCGGCGCGTCCACGAACGGGTGGAGGTCGCACAGGACGAACAGCGCGCGCCCTTCGGCGGCGAGCGCCTCGTGGAGCGCGGCGAAGGAGTCGCCCGCCGCGGCGCCGTCGTCGTACCCCGTGAGCAGCGACCACTTCCGCACCGCCCGGTCGCCCGCGGCGGCGCGCGCCACGGCGACGGCGCGCTCCTCCTCGTGCGTCACCAGGTAGACGATCGGGAAGCCGGCCTCGAGCAGGCGGTGCAGCTCCGTCACGATCGTGGGTGGGGCCATCGGCTGAAGATAGCACCGGGGGCGCGGCGGACGACGGGCGGCGGCGCAGGCGGCGGGTTTCGCCGGCCATTGAAGCGGCCGCGCGCCGACCGATCTCCTCGGGGAGCGGCCAGGCGAGAGGCGGCATTGCGGCTCCCGGGAATGGTGGTCGGTTTTCCGACGTGGCTGGGCATCCTGCTGTTGGGCTGTGGCGACCCCGCGCAGCCGTGCGCCAATGGGGGCGAGGGTGGCGGGACGCCCCAACCCGCGGAGTGCTGCCAGGGCGGCGGCGGCGGCGGCGGCTCGGGAGGCGCGATCCATCTCGCCGCTCCGACGATCTCCGTCCGGGGCAGCGTCAGCGCGGTCGGCGGCCGCGGCGGCGCATCGCGGAGCCTCTTCGTGCACAGCGGGGGAGATGGCGGCGACGGCGGGCTCGGTCGGGTCCGCCTCTCGGTCGGCGCGCTCGACTGTCCGGGAACGTTCCTTCCGCCGCTGCCGCCCCGGCTCGACGGCACCGCCAATTCATCGGGCGCAACCTCGGTCGACGTCTGGCCGCGCTGACCGGCCAATCCTGAAGAATCCCCTCATTTCGGATCGCCATCGGCGAATCGAACGGATGGATCAACAGGGAGACAGGGAGGACGGAAAGATTGAAAGATTGTTCCGTCGGGAAATTCGCTCACGGCGACGCCGTTCAGGGTCGTACCGGCTCCGGCTCGGGCGCGCTTCGAGCGAGGAGGCGCTCGAGCACCTCCGGGTCGACCGGCTTGGTGAGGTGCTCGTCGAAGCCCGCCTCCCGCGTGCGCCGCCGGTCCTCGGGGCCGCCGTAGCCGGTGACGGCGACCAGGTGGAGCGCCTCGCCGCTCTCCTCGCGCAGCCGGCGCGCCACGTCGTAGCCGGTCATGTCGGGCAGCCCGAGGTCGAGCAGCACGGCGTCCGGGTGGAAGGCGTGCACGGCGGCAATCGTGGCGGCGCCGTCGGAGGCGACGCGCGTCTGGTGGCCCCAGGCCCGGAGCAGCTCGGCCAGCATCGTCGCCGCGTCGGCGTTGTCGTCGGTAGACGACCGCGTCCACCTCCGTGCGACCAGGAGGCAGACGGGCAGCCTTCGGGCTCGAAACGAGCGCCGCCCATCGTTGCAACGCCGTCCGAAAGTGGCCTCGCCGGCTCGTCGGTGCGACTCCACCCGGCCCGCTCGCGCGAGGTCGTGCTCCTGGCCCTCGCTTTGACAGACACGCCCCCGCGCTGTACGAAACGGCAATGCGCAACGCCCTGGTTCTCCTCGCCCTCGCCGGTTGCGGCACCGCCGGGATGCCCGCCGGCCCCGGCGCGGATCTCGCTGCACCCGCGGGCTCCGATCTCGCCGTGGCGCCCGGCGCAAGAGACATGACGACGGCGATGCAGGGGACGCCGACGGTGTTCACCATCGTCCTCGAGAACCAGGACTATGCGGACATCGTCGGCTCGCCGAACGCGCCCTACATCAACTCCCTGATCGCCCGATACGGCCTCGCCACGAATTACCGGGACAACGCCCACCCCTCGATGCCCAATTATCTCGAAATGGCCAGCGGCAGCACCCAGGGCGCGAGCGACGATCGCGGCCCCACCACCGCGCCGTTCCCGGTCGACGCCGACAATCTCGGCAGCCAGCTCGCCAGCGCCGGGATCCCGTGGCGCTCCTATCAGGAGAGCATGGGCGCGCCGTGCGGCCTGTCGTCGTCGGGCAACTACGCGCCCAAGCACAATCCATTCGTTTACTTCGCGAACGTACAAAAAGGGCCGAACGGGCTGTGCGAAAAGGCCGTGGTGGACTATTCGCAGTTCGCCGCGGACCTCGCCGGCGGCAATTACAAGTACATGTGGATCACGCCGAACCTCCTCGACGACGGCCACAACCCGACCAATGACCCGGTCACGGGCCTGAAGCAGAGCGACGCCTGGTGCGGAAGGGAGATCCCGAAGCTCCTCGCCAGCGCGCAGTTCCAGGCCGGCGGGATCCTGTTTCTCACCTGGGATGAGGCCGAGGGGCGAAATGGCCACGACCCCGACCGGATCCCGATGATTGTCATTACCAAGAACATCAAGTCGGCGGGCTTTCAGCCGGCCACCGCGTTCGACCACTCGAGCTATACCGCCACCGTCGAGGATCTCTTCGGCCTGCCGCGCCTCGCCGGCGCGAAAAAGGCCACGAGCCTCGCCGAATTCTGGAAGTAAGGCGCCCGCCATCGGAGCCGCCGCAGCGAGGGGCGCTTCGCGGCGTGAGCCGTACACCGAGGGTCCGGCCAGGTGGGATGGGGTGATGTCGACCGGGGCCGACGACAACGAACGGATCAGGAGTCGGCAACACCCCCGCGAGGTGTCGGCAAGGCCTCCGCGAGGTGTCGGCAAGGCCTCCGCGGGGTGTCGGCAAGGCCTCCGCGGGGTGTCGGCAAGGCCTCCGCGGGGTGTCGGCAAGGCCTCCCGGCGGGGTTACTTTGGCCTCGGTCCTCGAGTGGGGCGCGTGTCGAGTAGCCCCGGGCGCTCACTGGCCCCGGGGCCCTCACCAGATCCGGACAAGGAGATTTCCACCATCCGGCTCCTCCGTGGCTGCGGCTTGCGGTCATGGCGCCCAGATCCGGACCGTGATC
>JAJXSP010000510.1 GCA_021784515.1 Myxococcales bacterium
GATCGGCGGCGCCCTCGCCGTGCGCGCGATCGACGAGCTGCCGCTGCTGGCCGCCGTCGCCGCGCACGCCCGCGGTCGCACGGTGATCCGCGACGCGGCCGAGCTGCGCGTGAAGGAGTCGGATCGCATCGCCGCGATGGCCGCCGCGCTCGAGGCGCTCGGCGTCGCCGTCGAGGAGCGGCCCGACGGGCTGGTCGTCGAGGGTGGGGCGGTCGGCGGCGGGCGCGTCGCGAGCCGCGGCGATCACCGCATCGCGATGGCGGCGGCGGTGGCGGCGCTCGGCGGCGCGGGCGAGGCGATCATCGACGACACCGCGAACGTGGCCACCAGCTTCCCCGGCTTCGCGCCTTCGCTGCGCGCCCTCGGCGTCCCGATCGAGGAGCGGTCCGACGGGTGACGGCGGTATCCTCCGCGCCCTACGGCCGCTGGAGATGCGACGATGAGAACCGCGCTGCGCTTCGCCCCCGTCGTTTCGCCCCCGCTGGTGTTCGCGCTGCTCGCCGCTCCGGCGATCGTCCGCGCCGACGACGGGCCAGAGGCGCCGCGCGGCACGCCCGGCGGCGGGCTGTTCGCCCTCGGAAGTTTCTAGTGCCAGCCCGTGTAGAATCGGCCCGCTTTGCGGACCGCGCACCTGATCCTGCTCGCCGCGCTGGCGGCGGCGGCGTCGCCCGGGAGCGCGCTCGGCGACGCTCCCGCGCCCGCGTCGGAGTTCGTGCCGCCGAAGCTGGCGCGGACGGTGGATGCGCTCGCGCCCCCGTCGCTGGCGGAGCGACGGCAGGTCGAGGTGACGCTGACGATCGACGTCGACGCGGCGGGCAAGGTGATCGGCGTCGCGGTGGCGCAGCCCGCTCCGGGCGCCGACGGCCCGGCCTACGACGCGGCGGCGATGGCGGCGGCGCGGCAGTTCGTGTTCGCCCCCGGCACCTCCGACGGCAAGCCGGTGCCCGCGCGCGTCACCTTCCGCACCCGGTTCGTCGATCGCGTGGTGCGCGCCCCGGCGTCGCCGGCGGAGGGCGGCGTGCCGCTCGACGGGGCGGTGCTGAGCCGGGGGGATCGCGTGCCGCTGCCCGGCGTCGACGTGCTCCTCGACGACGGCGCTCTCTCCGCGCTCACCGACGACAAGGGCCGGTTCTCCTTCCCGGCGGTGGCCCCCGGCGCGCACGACGTCCACCTCCGCGGCTCCATTGCGGGAGAGACCGATCTGAAGCTGAGCCTCGCGGCCGGCAAGAAGACCTCGGTCACCTGGTACGTCACGCGAAAGGAGCGCTACACGTCGGTCGTCCGCGGCCAGCGCGTGGTGCAGGAGACGGTCGAGCAGACCCTCACCGCCGAGGAGGTCAAGCACATCCCCGGCACGCAGGGCGACACGGTGAAGGCGGTGCAGAACCTCCCCGGAATGGCGCGCCCGCCCTTCAATGGCGGATTGCTGGTGGTGTGGGGCTCGGCGCCGCAGGACACGCGGACCTACGTCGACGGCGTCTACATCCCCACGCTGTTCCACTTTTCCGGCCTCCGCTCGACGGTGAACAGCGAGATCGTGCAGTCGCTCACCTTCATGCCGGGCGGCTACGGGGTCGATTATGGGCGCGGCCTCGGCGGCGTGGTGGACATCGAGACCCGGGAGCCGCGCACCGACGGCGTTCACGGGTTCGCGCAGATCGACGTGATCGACGTCTCGGCGATGGCCGAAGGGCCGATTACCAAGGATCTGTCGTTCGTCGCCGGAGCGCGCGTCTCGTGGCTCAATCTCTCGCTGCCATTGTTCATGACCAGCGACGTGCAGGCCTCTCCCCAATACTGGGATTACCAGGCCAAGCTGCACTGGCGCGCCTCGCCCCGCGACGACGTGGACCTCCTCGTCTTCGGCTCGGACGACACGCTCCACCTCCTTTTGAAGGACCCCAATCCCGCCCTCGACCAGCAATTCGATACCCACATGTTCTATCACCGCGGGCTGGTGAAATGGACGCACCGCTTCGACGGCGGCGCCACCTTCACGCTGACGCCGTCGGTGGGCTACGACATGCCCTACAACGTCGGGTTCGGCTACGGCAACCTGCCTTTTTCGGTCATCAACGACCAGATCGAATACAACCTAAGGGCGGTGGCGCACGTCCCGCTCGGCGACTCGGCCCGCCTCGACGCGGGCCTCGATTACGAGGGGACGCGCTATTCGCTCGACGCGACCCAGAACCTGAACGGCGGCCTGCGCGAGGGCGACTCCGGGGGCTTCGGCGGCCTCGGCGGCCCCGACACCACGCAAGCGGTGGCCACCGATCACATGCGGCTGTTCACCAACCACGTGGCGCCCTACGCGGCGCTGGTGCTGTCCGCATTCGAGCGCAGGCTGACCGTGACCGGGCAGCTCCGCCTCGAAATGATGACATTCGACGGCTATCCCGGGCAGCCGAATCATTTCACCTCGGAATCCGTGCTCTTCGAGCCGCGCCTCGCCGTGCGCTACCAGGTCGTCCCCCGGTTCGCCATCCGCGCCGCCGCGGGCGCCTACCACCAGGCCCCCGACTCGCAGGACCTCTCGGTGATCTTCGGCAATTCGAGCCTGAAACCGATGTTCGGGATCCATTACGTCGTCGGGTTCGAGACGCAGATCACGCCGACGCTGCACGTCGAGGCGCAGGGCTTCTACAAGGACATCCGCAACCTCGTGATGCGCGGCGATTCGCTCGACTCCCCGCAGCTGGTCAATGACGGAATCGGGCGCATCTACGGCGGCGAAGTGCTGATTCGCCAGGAGCTGTGGAAGAACTTCTTCGGATGGGTCTCGTACACGATCTCGCGCAGCGAGCGGAAGGACCACCCCGACTCCGACTGGCGGCTGTTCGAATACGACCAGACCCACATCCTCACGCTCGTCGCCAGCTACAAGCTGCCCCGCGGCTTCCAGGTCGGGCTGCGCTACCGCTACGCGACGGGGAACCCCTACACGCCGGTCGGACGTGCCTATTACGACGTCAACAGCGATCAATACCTCCCCATCTTCGGCGCGACCTACAGCGGCCGCCTGCCCGCCTTCAACCAGCTCGATCTGCGGGTGGACAAGGAGTTCGTCTTCAATCGCTGGAAGTTCATCGTCTACCTCGACGTCGAGAACGTCTCCGATGCGCAGTCGGCCGAGGCGGCGGCGTGGAACTACGACTTCACCCGGACGACGTACGTGACGGGATTGCCATTCCTGCCGGTCCTGGGGATTCGGGGGGAGTTCTGAAATGAGAGACGTCCGGGGCGCATGCGCGGTGCTCGTTGCCTGTCTCTTCGCCGGCGGCTGCAGCGATTCGCAGACTCCCTATTCGCTCATCGCCGGCCTGCGCCTGCTCGGCGCGAAGTCGGAGCCGGCCGAGGTGGCGCCGGAAAGCCGGGTGGCGCTCACCGCCTATGCCGTCGACCCACGCGGCGGCGAATTCACGATCGATTGGGCCGCCTGCGTCGATCCATCGATCCCCGGCACCGGGTCGGTGAACACCGACTGCATCACCGTCGACAGCGCGCCCTACCTCCTCCCGCTCGGCGAGGGCGCCTCCATCGCCGCGACGGTGCCGATGCTGGGCGCCGACCTGCTGGGCGGCCCCGACGCCACGGGCGGCGTCTACCTGCCGGTGCGGCTGCGCGTGTTCGAGGCCGACGCGCGCATCGACGGGATCTACCGGATGCGGATCGCGCAGGGCGGGCCGCCGAACCACAACCCGACGCTCGCCTCGGTCGACGACGTGATGGCGGGCGCGCCGCTCGACGCCGGGGCGCCGACGCCGGAAAGGGCCGGCGCCGCGATCACCTTGCGCGCCTCCTTCGCGCCCGGCAGCGCCGAGCCCTACCCGGCACCTCAGCCCGACGGGACCGAAAAGCCGGTGTGCGAGACGCTCAGCGTGTCGTGGTT
>JAJXSP010000064.1 GCA_021784515.1 Myxococcales bacterium
GCTGTTCCTCGGCCACACGCGCGCCGCGCTGATCACCGCCATCAACATCCCGCTCGCGCTCTTGATGGCCTTCATCGGCATGGTCGCCACCGGCACCGCCGCGAACCTCATCTCGCTCGGCGCGGTGGACTTCGGGATCGTCGTCGACTCGACGGTGATCATGATGGAGAACATCATCCGCCACCTCGGCGGGGGCGGCACCGGGAGCAAGCTCGGGCGCATCGTCAACGCCGCGGGCGAGGTGGGGCCGCCGATGTTCTTCTCGACGCTGATCATCGGCGTCGCCTTCGTGCCGCTGTTCACCCTGAACGGCGTGGCGGGCGTGATCTTCTCGCCGATGGCCCACACCTACGCCTTCGCCATCGGCGGCGCGATCCTCCTCGCGCTCACCCTCACGCCGGTGATCGCGTCGCGGCTGCTGCACGCGCAGGCGCACCACGCCGGTCACGACGTGGAGGGCGACGACGACGAGGACAACTGGCTGATGCGGGCGCTGCGGCGCTTCTACGACCCGCTGTTCCATTTCGCGCTCACGCGCAAGCGCGCCGCCGTCGCGCTGGTCACCATCCCGGTGGTCATCGTGCTGCTCGCCTCGGCGCACCTCGGCCGCGAGTTCATGCCCAAGCTCGAGGAGGGCAACTTCTGGATCCGCGCGACGCTGCCGACGTCGATCTCGCTCGACCAGTCGGCGAAGTACGTCGGCCGCATGCGCGCCATCCTCCTCGGCTGCCCCGACCCCGGGCCGAACGGCGAGCACCGCGAGTGCATTGACGCCGCGCGCACCACCAAGGAGATCGAGACGGTGGTCTCGCAGCTCGGTCGCCCCGACGACGGCACCGACGTCTCGGGCTTCTACAACATCGAGTTCTACGCGCCGCTCGCGCCGGGCCACGAGAAGTGCAAGAGCCCCGACCAGGCGGCCTGCTGGCGGGCCGGAGTCACCAAGGACAAGCTCACCGAGGAGCTGTCGGCGAAGCTGCGCGAGGCGTTTCCCGGCGTGGTCTTCAACTTCTCGCAGGTCATCTCCGACAACGTCGAGGAGGCGATGTCGGGAGTGAAGGGCGAGAACACCGTGAAGGTGATCGGCCCCGACCTGCGCGTGAACGAGGCCAAGGCGAACGACCTGGTGGAGATGATGGGCCAGGTGCGGGGCATCACCGACCTCGGCATGTTCCGCTCGCTCGGCCAGCCGAACGTCCGCATCACCCCCGACCGCATCCGGTGCGGGCGCTACGGCCTGAACGTCGGTGACGTCGAGGCGGTGGTGCAGGCGGCGATCGGCGGCCAGGCGGTGACGCAGGTCTACGAGGGCGAAAAGCACTTCGACCTCACGGTCCGCTGGGCCGAGGCGTACCGGAAGGACCTCCAGGCGATCCGCGGCATCCTCGTGCCGACGCCCGAGGGCGCGCAGGTGCCGCTCGGGCAGATCGCGGAGATCGTCGAGGAAGAGGGGCCGTCGCTGGTGTACCGCGAGGACAACCGCCGCTACTCGCCGGTGAAGTTCTCGGTGCGCGGGCGCGACCTCGCCTCGACGATCGAGGACGCGCGAAAGCGCATCGACGAGCATTCCAAGACGCAGCTCCAGAAGACCGGCAAGCCGTGGCTGCCCTACGACACCCACCTCGAGTGGTCGGGCGAGATCAACCAGCTCAACGAGACCACCGACCGCCTCATGCTGATCATCCCGATCACGCTGCTGATCATCACGTTCCTCGTCTACTCGTCGGTGAAGAACTGGAAGGACATGCTGATCGTGCTCGGCGGCATCCCCGTCGCGTGCACCGGCGGCATCCTCGCCCTGCTCCTCACCGGAACGAACTTCTCGATCTCGGCCGCGATGGGCTTCATCTCGATCTTCGGCATCGCGATCCAGGACGCGCTCATCGTCGTCACCTACGCGCAGCGGCTGTGGAAGGAGGGCGCCGGGCTCGAGGAGGGCGCGCGGCTGGCGGCGCAAAGGCGGCTGCGGCCGGTGCTGATGACCACCTTCGTCGCCATGCTCGGCCTCACGCCGGCGGCGATCTCGACGGGCATCGGCTCGGAGACGCAGAAGCCGCTGGCAATCGTCGTGATCGGCGGCGCGCTGATCCTCGCGCTGCTGCCGCGCATCCTCCAGCCGGCGCTGCTGGTGCTCGCGCATCGAAAGGAAGCGTGGACGGGTGGCGGCGGCGACGGGACGGCGGCGGCCGGCGGGGTCGCGGAAGCGCCGGCGAACGAAACGGCCTGAAGAGCCGCGCTCCGCTTTCCCTCGACCCGTCTCCTTTTTCCCGTCATTTCCGGTGCGACGTGCGCGACCCCCGCCTGCTCCCCGAGCGAACGCAAACGGGGAGAACGCAAACGGGGGAAACGCAAACGGGGACGGTGTTGACGTTCACTCACTTTTCCCCCACCACGCCCCGCCACCGCCGCTCCTCCATGGCCGGCCGGCTCCCCGGCTCCGCCAGTCGACCGCCGGGGGGGGCGGTCACCCCGTGGCGCTCGCCGCAGTCCCCGCGCCGCCCGGCGCGCCTCGGCGATGATCACTCGAACCGAGCGCGAGACGGTCCCCGGGCGATGGCCGCGCGAGCGCCCCTCCTCGACCGAGAGTCCGGCGCGCCGCGCGAGGAGCTCGATCGGACGAGCGATCCCGGGCAGTGAAGGCGGGCCAAGCGCGGCATGGGACGGTTTTCGTCCGGTGCGGCCGTCGAGTTGATTGGTGCTCGGGAGAAGTGAGGGAAAGCGAATACCGTCCCCGCGGTGCTGGTGCCCGCGGTGCTGGTGATTCAGCCGGCGACGCCGGCTTCGGGCTCGGTTTCCATCAATGGCAGCGTCGACGGGGCGCTCTCTCGCGGCGCCTCCGTCGGGGCCGCGCTCCACCCGAGGCGGCGCCCGAGGGACGAAAGGAGCGCCTTGCCGTCGTGGGCGAGGTCGCGCGCGCGGGTCTTGAGCGCTTCGGTGCCGCGGTCGACGTGGCAGGTGAGCACCTCGCTGCCCGCCGCCGCGGCGAGGCGCACGAGGGCGAGCCGCGAGCGCACATCGGGGTTGTCGCGCAGCACGGCGCCGAGCACCTCCCGCCCGGTCAGCCCGCCCGGGTCCATCGTGATGTTGATCGCCAGCGTCGGTTTCTCGGCCGGCGCCCCGGTGACGGCGGCGACGTACTCGACGCGCGTCGGCGTGGTCTGCGCGACCCAGCTCGTCACCGGCCGCCCCTTCGAATGGAGCGTGACCTGGATCCTCTGCCCGCCCAGGACGCGCAGGAAGCGCCGCATTTCGAGGAAGCCCTGCAGCTCGTGTCGCTCCGTGAATTCGCGGAGCGCCGGATTGGGCATGTCCGAGACGAACAGCGCCGGATCCAGCTCCGCAAACTCCTTGTTTGCGCCCGAGCCGAGGAACGTGAAGAAGTTGATGAGGACGGTGAACTTGCCCGTGAACTCGTGGAGTCGCCGCTTCCGCCCCGTCGCCTGGAAGCGCCGGTGCTCCGCCGGGAGCATCAAATCGTCGTACCACTTCGCGTTGGCGCGCACGCACATCTCGCGGATCTTCGCGCGCGACAGCGTGTCGTGCTTGAGCACCGAGTCCCAGAGGCGATAACGGGTAATGTCCTTTTCGAGGAGCAGGTCCTTCTCGAGCGCCTCCTGATAGAGCTTCGACCCCGGCAGCGGCGTCACCACCGAGAAGTAGCAGTCGGCCAGCTCGAGCTTCTTGGCATAGGTGACCAGGCCGAGAATGTCCTCGGCGGTCTGGCCCGGCAGGCCGATGAGGAAGTTGCTCATGATCTCGGCGCCGCCCTCGCGCAGGTAGCGCACCGCCAGCTCCTGCTTCTCCTGCGTCTCACCCTTCTTCGAGACCACCCGGAGATCCTGATTGCGCGGCGACTCCATGCCGACAAAGAGGTAGTCGATGCCGGCCGCCATCATCTTCTTCGTCAGATCGGGGTGATTGGCGATGGTGCTGGTGCGGACGCTCACGAAGAAGTGGAGATCGATCGCGCAGCGACGGCGGAACTCGATCAGGCGATCGCACAGCTCGTGGGTGATGCGGATGTTTCCCCCGAAATTCGGGTCCGCGATGTGGACGCGCAGGCGCTTTCCCCGGTGGAGCTTCACGATCTCCGCCAGCTCCTCGACGATCTTCTCGGGACGCCGATAACGCTGCTTGCCGGCCGACATGAGCGGCTCCGTGCAGAAGGTGCAGCGCCCCCAGCAGCCCCGGGAGGTGATGATCATGTCGTACGAGGTGGCGACGTTCCCGTCGAGGTCCGCGAATGGGAGCCGGTAGGTGCGGTCGCGGCGCGTGCGATCGGGCAGCGGGATGGAATCGAGATCGGCGATGAGCGGGCGAGCGGTGTTGTGCACCGCCGCGCCGTCGCGCGCGTAGGAGAGGCCGCGGATCTCGCCGACGGGTTTTCCCTCGACCAGCTCGCGCAGGGTCTCCTCGCCCTCGCCGCGCACGACGGAATCGATATCCGGATGAACCGCGAATTCCTGGACCATGGCGGTGGCCTGGTAGCCGCCAATGACCACACGGGCGCCGGCGGCCTTCGCCTGTTTCGCGAGGGCGAGGCCGTTCACGTGCGTCGAAATGTAATTGATGCTGATGCCGACGAGGTCGGGACGAAACCGCCGCAGCGCCTTGTCGAGGCGCCCCGAGCCATTGGCGAGATCGAGCACCTCGACGCATTCCACCGCGCCGCGCACCGAGGACGCCAGATACTCGAGGCGGAGCGGCACGTCCTCCATCATGAATTCGGCCCCGATCGAGGCCATTGGAGGATTGACCAGCAGGACCCGCCGGAACGGCCGGGCGGCGGGCGACGGAGGCGCTTCGGCGAGGGGGCTCGGCTGCGACACGGGGTCCTCCTTGGGTGGTGGGGAGTTCGAAGCGCGATCTGCGCCGGGAAACTTCCACCGTGACCTTGGCGCATCCGCTCGTCGGTGGTCAAGCGGAATGGCGCAGCCTTTTCCGCGCGGCCGACGGCCCGCACGACAGGACGACAAGCCCCGCGCTACTCGTCGTCGGCGTTGCGCCGCCCGCGCCCGGGCGCATCGAAGTCCTGCTCCTCGCGGAACAGCTCGTCGAGCATGTCGTCGATGGTGGTGTCGAGCTTCTCCGACGACCGGAGCTCCTCGCGCTCGAACTCCTCGTAGGAACGGTAGACGCGCGCGGTGGTTCGCATGACGGACCTCCTGTCAATGGTGGTTGTTTGACCTACACATACCTACCTACCAGCCGCGGTCCTGCGGGTCAAATTTTTTGCTCGTCGAATTTCTCGTGCCCGCTCTTCAACGGACCGGCCGTTCGTGTTAGAAAAAGCCTCCCCTCCGTCGAGGAATCGAAGAAAAGCCGATGAAGCCGAGCGCGCGGATCGTGGCCATCGCCAACCAGAAGGGCGGCGTTGGCAAGACCACCACGGCTGTCAACCTGGCAGCCTCGCTGGCGGCGGCGGAGCGGAAGGTCCTGGTGGTGGACTGCGATCCGCAGGCGAACGCCACCTCCGGCCTCGGCTTTGCGCGCGGCTCCGTCAGCGAGGGGATCTACGACGCGCTCGTCGACGGCCGCTCGCTCCGCGAGCTGACCCAGCTCACCGAGATCCCGACGCTGTGGCTGGTGCCGGCGACGCGCGATCTGGCGGGCGCGGAGATCGAGCTGGTGCCGATGGAGCGCCGCGAGCGCCGCCTCGCCGACGCGCTCGCGACCGTCGTGGACCGCTACGACTACGTCTTCCTCGACTGCCCGCCCGGACTCGGGCTCCTCACGCTGAACGCGCTCACCGCCGCGCAGTCGGTGGTGATCCCGATGCAGTGCGACTACTACTCGCTCGAGGGACTGACCAACCTCGTGCCCACGATCGAGCAGGTGCGCGCGTCGTTCAACCCGACGCTGGCGATCGAGGGGATCCTGCTCACGATGGTCGACGGGCGCACCACGCTCACGCAGCAGGTGGAGGGCGAAGTGCGGTCGCACTTCGACGGCAAGGTCTACTCGACCACCATTCCGCGCAACGTGCGGATCGCCGAGGCGCCGTCGCATGGGCAGCCGATCCTGCTCTACGACCGGGCGTCGCGCGGCTCTCTGTCCTACCTCGCCTTCGCGAAGGAGTTCGAGTCGCGCACGGAGGCCGCGTGAACCCGGGGCCCGACAAGCGCAAGGCGCTCGGCCGCGGCCTCGGCGCGCTGCTGCCGAGCGCGCCGCCGCACGGGGCCGCCCCGACGGTGAAGCGCGACTACTTCCAGTGCGCGATCGAGGACGTCCACCCGTCCAAGGCGAACCCGCGCAAGCACTTCGATGAGACGGCGCTCGGCGAGCTGGTCGAGTCGATCCGCGCGCAAGGGTTGATCCAGCCGCTGGTGGTGCGCACGCGCCCGACGGCCGAGGGCGGCGGCTTCACGCTGATCGCCGGCGAGCGGCGGTGGCGCGCGGCGCAGAAGGCCGGCATCAAGGAGGTGCCGGTGGTGGTGAAGGAGGCCACCGCCCAGCAGGCCTTCGAGCTGGCGCTCGTCGAGAACCTGCAGCGCGACGACTTGAACCCGATCGAGGAGGCGGAGGCCTACCGCCGCCTCACCGACGAGCACGGCTACACGCCGGAGCAGGTGGCGACGCGCGTGGGCAAGGACCGCTCGACGGTCGCCAACACGCTGCGGCTTTTGAAGCTCCCCGACAAGGTGCGCACGCTCGTCGCCGATGGTGCATTGCAGCAAGGCCACGCCCGCGCGCTCCTCGGCCTCGAGACGGCCGACGCGATCGAGCAGGCGGCCGACCGCGCGGTGAGGCAGGGGATGTCGGTGCGCCAGGTGGAGACGCTGGTGCAGCGCGAGCGGGCAAAGCCGGCGCGCGCCCCGTCGCCGAAGGAGCCGCAAAAGTCGGCGAACACGCGCGACCTCGAGCAGCGGCTGGAGCGCGCGCTGGGCGTCCGCGTGACGGTGAACGAGCGGCCCAACGGCGCCGGCACCGTCGAGATCGCCTACCTGTCCCTCGATGACCTCGATCGCCTCCTCGACCGCCTCCTGAAGCCGTGATCGAGAACCGCAAGTTCGTCCGCGCGCCGCTCCAGCTGGCCGTGTCGTATCGGACCGCGGGCTCGTTCCTCGTCGCGTACACCGTGAACCTCTCGAAGGGCGGCATCTTCATCGAGGCCGAGCCGCTCCCGCTCGGCACGCGGGTGCACCTGGTGTTCGACGTGCCGGGCGCCGGCCCGATCGACATCGAGGGCGAGGTGGCGTGGGTGCGGCCGGCGAACAACGAGGGCCTGCCGGTCGGCATGGGGCTCCGGTTCGATCGCCTGCTCGACGAACACCACGGCGCGGTGATCGACCAGATCGTGCGCGACTTCGAAGGGCTCGAGATCCTGCTCGTCGGCTCGGCCGACCGCCGCTCCCAGATCGGCCGCTTCGTCCATACCATCGTCGACTGCGACACCGTCGAGGCGGACTCGGTGAAGATCGCGACAACGGTGCTGCGCGACCAGATCGACCTCGTGCTCGCGGACCTCGACACCGCCGGCCGCGACGGGATCGACATCGTCAAGCTGGCGCGAGGCGCGCCGAACCCGACGCCGGTGATCGTCCTTGGCGGCAACGCCGAGACCGAGCGCTGGGCGCGCTCCCTCGGCGTGACGCACTTCCTTTCGACGCCGCCGACGTTCGGCGCGCTCCAGCGGGCGGTCCTCGCGACGCTCGCCACCCCGAGCAGCCGCTAGCCCGACGCGCGCCGCTCCGCCGCGTCGAGCGTGTTCGAGAGCAGCATCGCGATCGTCATCGGTCCGACGCCGCCCGGCACCGGCGTGATCGCGGCCGCGCGCTCGGCCGCCGCGGCGAACTCGACGTCCCCGACGAGCTTGCCCCCGACGCGGTTCATCCCGACGTCGATCACCGTCGCGCCGGGCTTGATCCAGGCGCCGCGGATCAACTCCGCGCGACCGATCGCCGCCACGAGCACGTCCGCGCCCGCCACCCGCGCGGCGAGATCGGCGGTGCGCGAGTGGCAGATGGTGACGGTGGCGTCGGCGGCGAGCAGCAGCGCCGCCATCGGCTTGCCGACGAGGTTGGAGCGCCCGACGACCACCGCGCTGGCGCCGCGCAGGTTGGCGCCCTCGTGGGCGAGCAGGCGCATCACTCCGAGCGGCGTGCAGGGCACGAGGCGCGGCATGCCGGACCACAGCCGCCCGACGTTGTCGGCGTGGAAGCCGTCCACGTCCTTCGCGGGATCGATCGCCTCCAGCACCGGCCGCGCGTCGAGGCTCGACGGGAGCGGCAGCTGGACCAGGATCCCGTCGACGGCAGAGTCGGCGTTGAGCCGCGCGACGAGCGCCATCAGCTCGCCCTGCGAGGTGCTCGCCGGGAGCACGTGGTCGAAGGCCCGCACGCCCGCCTCGCGCGCCGCCTTCGCCTTGTTCCGCACGTAGACCGCCGAGGCGGGATCGTCGCCGACGAGCACGACCGCGAGCCCGGGCACCCTGCCCCGCGCCGCGAGCGCCGCCGCGCGCGCCGCCACCTCCGCCCGCACCTCCGCCGCCACCTGCTTGCCGTCGATGATCCGCGCCGTCATTTGCCGCGAAATCTACTGCATCCACGCCGCGCGGCGAAGCGCCGCTGCTTCATGCCGATCGCCGACGGGACGCCCCATCGCGACTCGTGCCACCGCTCCGTGGCGCTGCGCGAGCTTTCGGGCGCGCTCGTGACGCTGTTCTCGAAGGAGCCCAAGCGGGCCAGGCGGCTGCTCGGGCACGCGGCGGCGGGGCGGAAGAAGGGCAAGGGCAAGGCAGCGCGGGCGGCGCCGGCGACGGGACGACCGCCACCGGGTGACCGCCCCCCCGGCGGCCGACTGGCGGATCGGGCTCGCCGGCCGGCCATGGAGGCGCGATGGTTGCTGGGCGTGGTGGGGGAAAAGTGAGCGATCGTCAACACCGTCCCCGTTTGCCCGGGCGAGCCGTCAGTCCGCCGTGCCGACGACCACGCAGAGCGGAGTGCCGCGCTTCGGGTCCCGGAGGACGCGGGCTTCGATGCGGAAGACCTCGCGCAGGCGCGCCGGGGTGATCACTTCGTCGGGCGTGCCGCTGGCGACGATCCGGCCTTCGCGGAGCGCGATGATGCGGCCGGCGTATCGGGCTGCGAGGTTGAGATCGTGGAGCACCATCACGACCGTCTTGCCTTCGTCGCGGTGGAGGCGCTCCACGACGTCGAGGATCTCGATCTGATGGCGCAGGTCGAGGAAGGTCGTGGGCTCGTCGAGCAGCAGGTAGCGCGTCTCCTGGGCGAGGGCCATCGCGATCCAGGCGCGCTGGCGCTCGCCGCCCGAGAGCTGCTCGACGGGAGCGTCGCCGAGGTGCGCGACCGACACGGTGCGCAAGGCCTGCTCGACGACGTCGCGATCGCCGGCCCCGAGGCGCTCCGTCCAGCCGCGGTGCGGGAAGCGACCGAGCGCCACCAGCTCGCGCACGGTAAGCCCCTCGGGAGCGTCGGCCCGCTGCGGCAGGAAGGCGAGACGCCGCGCCACCTCGCGCGTTGGCTGGCGATCGATGGCCTTGCCGTCGAGGTACACGGCGCCGCGCGCGGGCACGAGGAGCCGCGCGAGCCCTTTGAGCAGCGTCGACTTGCCGGAGCCGTTGGCGCCGACCACCGCGGTCACCGTGCCCGGCAAAAGCGAGAGATCGACGTCCTCGATCACGGGGCGATCGCCGTACCGCAGCCCGAGTCCGCTCGCCGTGATGCCCTCGGGCTGCAGGGAGGCCGCGCGTTCCGTCGCCGTGCGTTCGATGGTCGGCCCGCCGTTCGTCATCGGGGGATCACCCGACGCCTCGGCGTTCGGGCCCGGGTTGCGCGTCGGGCAGGCGCACCTTGCCGAAGGTCCGCCACACCAGCAGGTCGTAGACGATCTTGATGCCGCCGGCGAGGAAGAAGGGCACGCTGGCCAGGGCGGCCTTCGCGAACAGCGGGCCGGCGAGGAGCGGGGCCAGCGACGCTCCGATGGTGCGCGCGATTCCGGTCACGCCCGCGGCGGCCGAGCGCTCGGCGGGGAGCACCAGCGCCATCGTGTAGGCCTGCCGCGTCGGAACGTCCATCTGCGAGATCGAGAAGCGTGCGAGGAGCATGGCGATGGCGAGCGGCAGGTTGGGCATGAGCGGCACCAGGAGCAGCAGCAGGTTCGACGGCAGGTGCGTGCCGACCATCGTGGCGAGGAGGCCGAGCCGCTTCGCCAGCCGCGACGCGCTGAGGGCGGAGAGGCCGGCCAGGACGTTGGCGAGGAAGAAGATGCCACCGAGCGTCGCCGGGGAGACGCCGTAGCGGGTGTGGAACCAGGCGGCCAGGAACGACTGCACGACGAACCCGCCGGCGAACGAATCGAGCGTGAACAGCCCCGCCAGGGTGAACACCTTCCCGCGCGACGGTCCGAGGCCGAGGTTGGGCTCGAGGATCGACGGGCGCCGGGTCACGCGCGCGGCGGGGGGCGGCTCCACCTTCTGCGACAGCGCGCCGAAGAGCGCCATCATCGCCACCGCGACCGCGCCGTACGAGAGGACCACCGCGCGGTAGGCGGAGAGGACCGCGAAGCCATGCGCGCAGAGGAGCTGCACCAGCCCGCCGCCGACGAGGGCGCCCACCGCCGTGGCGAGCGAGCCGGCCAGGTTGTACCAGGCGAAGACGGAGGTGCGATCCTGCGCGGCCACCTCCTCGGAGAGCGCCGACTGCTCGATGGCAAGGAAGGGCCCCACCTCGTTGCCGCTCGGGCTCACCACGCCGATGGTGGCGCCCAGGAGGAGCAGCGGCAGCCAGCTCGTGGTGGCGAGGAGCGCACCCGCGCCCAGCATGAGCACCGCGCCGAGGGTGAGCATGCGCCGCCGCCCGACGCGATCGGCGTTGGTGGTGATGAAGAGCGAGATCGCGGTGTCGCCGACCAGCGTGAGCGTGAAGAGGAGCCCGACGCGCGCCTCCGAGAGCCCGAGTGCGCCGAGGTAGAGGACCAGGATCACCGACAGCAGCCCGTAGCCGAACATGCGCAACATTCGGGTTGCGAAGAGGAGCACCACGTCGCGGGACATCGTTTTCCTGGCCATCGTCGGAGCCCAGGCTACGTCGGCTCGCCGCCGTTCGCTACCGGCGACAAAGGGGCGGCATCCCCCGGCGAGGCGAGCTTCCAGCAATGGCGGTTGGGCTCGAACAGGACGCGGGCCCCGAAGGTCCCGACCATCACGGGCGGGCAGCAGTCCGCCACCGGACAGGTACGACAGGTGACGTGATCGCGCTGCGCGTCGCGCGCGGCCCGCTCCATGTGCCCTCGATCTTCGAGGAGCTGGAGCGCGTAGGAATGGTCGTAGATCCGCTGGAAGGAGTCCCGCGGCACCCACCCCTGCCGTTGCATCTCGCGGCGGAGGACGACCTCGCCGTCGGACCAGACCACGAACATCACGTGGCCGCCGCGGGCCCGGGGGCCCTCGCCCGTCGCCGCGGCATCGGCGCACAGCGCCCGGTATTCGTCGATCCGCCCGAGCTCGAAAAAGAGCAGCGCGTACGTCCGGTCGCGGGTGAGGATGGCGCGACGAAGGGCGGCGTGGGAGGCGCCGAGCGAATCGAGGTGCGCGAGGATCCCGAAGAGGACCCCGCGGTACTCGGCCGGCGACAGCGCCTCGGCGCGCAGCCGGTAGCCGCTGCCGGCGAGGATCAGCGGCCCGAAGACGATCTCCCCTACGCCCTCTCCGATCGCGAGCGCGAGAAGATCGACCGCCTGGTGCGCGTTCGGGCGGAAGATCGTGGCCTTGACGCTGGCGCGGATCCCCGCCTTCACCAGCGCGCGGATGCCCCGCACCGCCGCCGCGAAGTTGCCCCGCCCGCGAATGCGATCGTTCTCCTCCTCGAGCCCGTCGAGGCTGACGAAGAACTCGTCGACCCCGAGCGCCGCGAGGGTCCGGGCGGTCGCGTCGTCGAGGTGCTCCGGATTGCCGAGGATTCGCACGTGCCGGAGGGGGCCGGCCCGCCGCGCCTCCGAGGTCGCCGCGAGGAGGTCGAGGAAATCTTCGCGGACCAGGGGATCCCCGCCCGAGAACTCGATGCTCGCGTCGCGGTGGTTGTCGCCGGCGAAGTGGACGAAGGAGTCGAGGATCGCCAGGAGCTGCGCCCGGTCGAGCTCGCCGGTGGGTTGGCCGGGCGCGCGCCGGAGGCAGTGCCGGCAGGAAAGATTGCAGCGCGCGGTGACGTGCCAGCTCAAATGACAGGATTTCCCGGAGTCGGCTTGCATCGATTCGTTCGTCTCCATTTGCAGTCAGTCGAGGCCCACGATCAATTTCGCGTAGAAGGCGCGGCCCGCGAGCTGCTCGCCCACGTTGTCGAAGACCTTCTCGTCGGCGAGGTTGCGGATCTCGAACGCTCCGGTCAATCGCCGCTTGGGCGAGGAGATGGTCACGCCCACGTTCTGGACGAGCTGCTCCGGGATCCGCAGCTTGTGGCTCGGGTCGCCGTCGCTCTCCCAGAAGAGGAAGTATTCGTGGACGTAGTGCGCGTACCAATAGACGCGAATCCGCTCCAGCCCGGCGGCGATCCAGCGCAGGTTCACCGACGCGGCGAGGTTGCCGTAGAGGTAGGGCAGGTTGGGAATGCGGTCGCCGTTGAAGCGCCCGAACCAGCCGCCCGTCGTGCGGCTGACCGCGTCGAGCAGCGTGCCATTGGCCGCCAGCGTCACCACCTTCCAGCCCGTCCAGCTCATCGAGGCCTCGCCGCCGATCGTGTCCACGTCGGAGATGTTCTGGTACTGGGCGCCGTCGAGAGCGACGCTGAGGAAGATGAGGTCGCGGGTGCGGCGAAAGAAGAAGGAGGCCTCGCCGTCGAAGCGGCCGGCGCGGGTCTCCCACCCGTCGATCGCCAGCGTGGCGTTGACGTTGTGCGAGGTCTCGGGACGGAGCGCGGCGTTGGCTGCGATGAGCGCGCCGTCGCCGAACAGCTCGGACGAATCCGGGATTCGGGTAGCGTATTCGTAGGAGGCTTTGAGATAGAGCGGGCCCCAAAGGCCGAGCCGCAGGCCGTCGCCGCCGCCGAAGGTGCTGGTGGCGGCGGGAGCCGGCTGGGACACGATGGCGCCGCTCGGCGGGCCGTCGGGCCGCGAATAGTAGTGTTTGGCGAAGAGCTCGTTGCGCAGCCTCGTGCCAAGCAGGCGGAGCTGCCAGGAGAGCCCGGAGACGACCTTCCATTGGCTGTACCTGGCTTCGGTCCACGGCAGATCCGGCGCCGTCACCGACTGCGTGCGCTGCCGCCAATCGGCGTAGCCCGGCGAGACGTTCAGCTCGAGGCGGCTGTGCCGCGCGACGCGCCAGGCTCCATTGATTCGCCCGAACCCCGATTGCGACGCGGTCTGCACCCGCATTCCGGGCCCCATCTCGCCCGGGACGGCGCGGCTGCCGATCACCTGCCCGTCCCAGTTCCAGATGTTGGTCGACACGTCGTCGAGGGAGCCGGATCGGTTGGAGTAGCCAAGCAGGATCTCGAGGCCGAATGGGCGGTCGATCCGGTCGGCGCGCAGGAAATGGAGGATTGTCGCCGTCGCCTGATCCCCGAGCGTGACGTCGCCATAGGGCACGGTGCTCGCGATGTTGGTCTGGAGATCCTTGGCGGTGTCGCTGTGGAACACGCGGAGCGAGAGTCGGTCGGCCCACGGAAGATCGCGCACCCCGGCCTCGAGTCCGACGCCGTATGCCTGGTAATGGTCATGGAAGCGCCGCACCGTCTCGGGGTGGAGCTGGCCCTGCGCGTCGGCGACCTGGACGTCGATTGGATAGTCGTTGTCCGACCGATCGACGTAGGCCTCCGGGCGGACGTAGAGATGAATTCGCTTCACGAGCGGTATCGATCCGACGAGGCTGGCGCGGAAGGTGTTGAAGCTCCCGTATTCGAGCGAGGCATCGAGGGACGCGCGATCGGGCGGGTCGCGGGTGACGAAGTTGACTGCACCGCCCAGCGCGTCGGAGCCGAATCGAATCGGCACCACGCCCTTGTAGATTTCCACCTGATCGAGGAGGTCGAGCGGCAGATCGGTGGGGACGATTCCCAGGCCGGCGACGTCGGCCGGCACGCCGTCGAGGAAGAAGCGCACGCGCTTTCCCGACAATCCCTGGATGTCGAAGGTCGTGGGCGATCCGAGCCCGCCGCTGGTCCGGAGGATCACGCCCTTGGTCTGATCGAGGAGCGCGTCCAGATCGCCCGCCTGGTCGCGGGCGACGCTCGTGTCCACGATCTCGACCGCCTCCGGACTGCTCCGCAACGGGTGCGGATCCTTCGCAACGATCGTGCTCTGGTAGCGCGAGGGCGCGGGGGCGGATTCCGGCGGGGCGGGCGGATTCGAAGCGGGCGGATTCGAGGCGGGCGGATTCGAGGCGGGCGGCGTGGCGCTTTCGACGGGCGGAACCGTGGCGGGCGCGGCCGGCTTCTCCTGCGCGGTCGCGGCGGGGATTGGGAGTGCGAGGAGCGCGACCGCCGCGAGCAGGGGCGAGCCGCCCCTCACCGTCATCGCACCGGCCACAAACCGCGGAAGAGTCCATTCACCTCGAACACCTTGGTGACTCCGTCGCTGGCGGGGACCAGGCGATAGACCAGGCTGCGGTCGAACTGGCCAGCCACTGCGGCGACGCCGACGAGGATGCTGTCGGGGCCATCGGGATAGCCGAGGGTGATGAAGGGCGTGGTGTCGGGAAGATCCGCGACCTTCTTCGCGGTGCGCATCTCGAGATCGATCTTCCAGATCTCGCCGTTCACGTTGGAGGTGTTCGCGGCCGCCTTCAGGTCGGCGAGCTGGACCGCGGTGCAATAGGAATAGCGGCCATTCACCGGATACCAGCGCGGGCACTCGCGGCCCCCGAGGAGGTCGGGGAAGGAGACGAAGAAGTTGGGATCGAAGTCGTCCTGTCCGGCATTGATCCGCAGCAGGCACGTCGGCCGGTAGTCGTATCCCGGCGTCTGGTAGATCTTGCCCGAGAAGCTGTAGCTGGAGACGTAGACGTCGCCGTTTTCGGCCTTGACCATCGTCGAGGGGCCGTAGCAGCGGTCGTCCTCGATCACCTTGAGGAGCTTGTCATTGGTCGTGTCGTAGACCGAGACTGTCATCTTCGGGTAGAAGGCGACCGGCATGGAGGTCGAGCTGACGGTCGATTCGAAGGCACGGTTGCCGACCACCGTCTCCTCGTATTGGAAGATCCCCTGGTGCAGCGCCTTGCCCATGAAGCCGTTTCGCTGCGCACCGGAGATGTCGAAGTCACCTTTGATCGTCATGGTGGTCGGATCGATGATCACGGCCTTCTGGGTCGGACCCGCGAGGTAATAGGCTTTGGCAGGACCGATGTCCGGGATGAACCCGATATCGATGAAGCTGGCGCCGTAGGCCATCACGCTCAGCGAGCCGGTTTGCGTGAGGGCCAGATTGTCGTCGACGCTGAACCGGAGCAGCGTGGGCTCGGTGCGCGGCCCCACGTAGACGTTGCCCCCCATGGTCACGAGGCGGGGAATGCTCTGATACTCGAGCGCCTTGCTGTTGTCGATGAGCCTCCCGTCGAACATGGTCCGGTCGATTGCCTGGACGTAGCCGGCGGTGGCGGCGCCGGTGGGCGCGCGCACCTCGACGTCGAGGGCGAAGACGCTTGGCGCGGCGGGCTGGAGATCGGGGGGAGCGCCGTCGCCCGGCGCGAGGCCGTCCGCCGGGGCCACGATCGCGAGATCGGCCGGGCCGATTCCCGCGTCGGGAGGCGACGGTGCGTTGCCGCCCGAGCCGCAACCCGCGAGGCCGAGGGTGAGCAGGGGCCCGGCAAGCCCGAGCTTCGCTACGATCGATTTCACTGAACGCGGCATTCGTCGGCTCCGGTCATCACTCGAATCTCATCAAAAGTCGACAGGTCGACAATAGGGCAATCACCCTATGCCGGGACCGCGGGCGCCCGTGGTATTGCAATCGCCTGATGGCGCCGATGGCCGATTGCCCGCCGTGCCGTGGAGCACCCGAGAGGCAGGCGCGGCAGATCCCGATCGGGCGGCGCGTCGCCGGCGTGGCGCTCGCCCTGCTCGCCGCGAGCTGCGGGCGCGCCCCGGGCGAGCGCTCGCGGGCGCCGCAGATCGAGGTCCGAACGATCGACGCCGACCACCGGCTGGTCCGGCACGCGGGCGGCGAGACCATCGTCCCGGCGCGGCCACGGCGGATCGCGGCGCTGGCGTACGAGGACGAGGTGCTCGCGCTCGGGCTCCAGCCGGCCGCGTTCGTCACGAACTGGGGCACGATCCGCCCCTACGCCGCGACGGCGCTCGCCGGCAGCCGGCCGATCACGACGCTCTACGGCCCGGCCGAGCCGCCCTACGAGGCGGTGCTCGCCGCCCGCCCCGACCTCATCATCGCCGGCGGCTACACGGTGACGCGGCTCGCCGGCCTCTCGGCGATCGCGCCGACCGTCGTCATCGAAACCGGGGACGACGACGAGCGGCGGTTGCGCGAGATCGGCGACCTCCTCGACCGCCACGCTCGCGCCGAGGCGGTGATCGCCGATTATGCGGCGCGGGTGCGCGCGGCGCGCGTCCTGCTCGCCGAGCGCGTGGGGCGCGAGACGGTGGCAGTGCTCCGGGTGCGCGCGCGGAAGTACCAGCTCTTCGGCACCGCGCTCGTCGGGCCGGTGCTCTACCGCGACCTCGGCCTCGCCGCGCCCGCGCTCGTGCAGGAGCGGCTGCTGTCGCGCAACGGAGGGGTGATGGTGCTCGATCCCGAGCAGCTCTACGACCTCGACGTCGACCACCTCTTCGTCGTGCTCAACCCGCAGCTCACCAGCGATCGGAGCGCCGCCGCGCTCGAGGACCTCGCGGCGTGGCGGCGCGTCCCGGCGGTGGCGCGCGGGCACGTGTACTACGTCAGCCAGGAGAACTGGCTGGCGCGCGGGTTGGTGGCGCGCTCGGTGATCCTCGACGAGGCAGTGGCGGCATTGCTCGGCGAGGGCCGGTTCGCGGCGGCCCTCAAGACGCCGGCGGCGCGGCGGGAGATGGCCGAGCGGGTGCTCCGGGATCCGCGCCCGGTCTTGCGCAACCCGCCGCTGCTCGCGCCGCCCGAGCAGCCTCGATGATCGTCGCCGAGCGCCGGGCGCCGCGGTGGGGGCGGCCGGCGATCGCCGCCGCCGGCGTGGGTCTCCTCCTGACCACCGCGCTCGCGCTGCGAGTGGGCGCGCACGCGGTCGCGTGGCG
>JAJXSP010000065.1 GCA_021784515.1 Myxococcales bacterium
CGAGCGAGAACGAGAGGATGGGCAGGTTCTCCGTCTGCTCGAGCATGTTGCCGTCGGCGTCGTACAGGCCGGTGACGAAGTCCTTCGCCTCGCACAGGATCGGCGAGCGCGTGGTGCGCATCATCGAGATGCTCATCTCGTCGGTGATCGACTTGAACGCGCGTTGCATCACCGAGGCGAGGATGGGATCGATCGTCATCGGATCATCTCCCGGACGCTCGCGGGGAGCGCCTCGATCCGGTCTTTTCGGTAGCCGACGAAGTTGCCAAAGCGGTCGCAGGCGAGGCCGTAGGCGGCGGAGAGGAACAGCGACGTATTGGCCTGATCGACGACCGCGGGCCCATCGAGCCGCATCCCGTGCCGCATGCGATCGGCGTCGTAGACCGGCACCTCGGCGAAGGCCTGGCGCTCGGGGACCCACACGCGGCGCATCCCCTTCTTCGCCGGCGACGCGTCGGCGCCGCCCTTCGGCAGCGACGGGAACGAGGGCGGCACGACGCGCCCGATGGCGCGCAGGCGCAGGTTGATCACCTCAATCGGCGTCCCCTGCTCGCCGAGGTGATAGCCGAACAGGCGATCGTGCTCGCGGTGGAAGCGCGCCGGGATGTCGATTTCCTCGATTGGCGCCCCGAGGGGGAAGGCGACGTTCACCTCGTGGTGCTGCTTCACGTAGCGGAGGTCGAGCGAGGCCGAAAATGCCATGTCGGCCTCGGCGACGTGCTCGGCGCGCAGCGTCTCGCGCAGCGAGGCGATCATCTCCTCGATCATCGCATTCAGCTTGCCGGGCGGGATCTGGTCGAGCCGTCCCGGCAGCGAGCGCACGTCGTCGTGGACGAGGTCGCTCATCAACATTCCGGCGGCGCAGAAGATCGACGACTGCCGCGGCACGAGGAACAGGGGGATTTCGAGCTCGGTGCAGATCGCGCAGCAGTGTTGCGGCCCGGCGCCGCCGGCGACGACGAGCGGCAGCTCGCGCGGATCGAGGCCGCGGCGCACCGTCACGGCCCGCACGCCGGCGGCCATGTTGGCGTCGATCACGCGCGCCATTCCGACCGCGGCCTGCTCGACGGTCATCCCGAGCGGCCGCGCGAGGTGCGTCTCGATGGCGCGCCGCGCCGCCTCCACGTCGAGCCGGATGCGCCCGCCCGCGAACTCCGCCGGCGGGAGGTAGCCGAGCACCGCGTCGGCGTCGGTGCAGGTGGGACGCTCGCCGCCGCGGCCGTAGCAGGCCGGGCCCGGCTGCGCGCCGGCCGATTGCGGACCCATGCGCAGGAGGCCGCCCTCGTCGAGCCAGCCGATCGATCCGCCGCCCGCGCCGACGGTGTGGATGTCGAGCATCGGCAGCGCGAGGCGCAGGCGCTCGATCTCCCCGTCGGTGACGAACAGCGGCTGGCCGCCGCGGAGGAGCGCGGCGTCGAACGAGGTGCCGCCCATGTCGACGGTGATGCAGTCCGGCAGGTCGTGGATCGCGGCGTAGAAGGCGCCGGCGCGCGGGCCGGCGGCGGGCCCCGAGAGGAGCGTCATCGCCGCGCGATCGCGCACCACCTCGGGCGCCACCACGCCGCCGTTGGACTGCATGATGCGCAGCACGCCGCCAAAGCCGATCCCGTCGAGCTTGCGCACCAGCGCGTCGATGTACCCGCGCAGCTTTGGGCCGACGGTGGCGTTGAGCACCGTCGTGGAGACGCGATCGTAGAAGCGGATCGCGGGCAGCAGCGACGACGAGACCGACAGATACGCCCCGGGCAGCCGCTCGCGCAAAACCTCGGCCGCGCGCCGCTCGTGCGCCGGGTCGGCGTAGGAGTGCAAAAAGCAGATCGCCACCGCGTCGACGCCCTCGCGGGCGAGCACCGCGGCCGCCGCGACGACGTCCGCCTCGACGAGCGGCTCGACCTCCACGCCGTTGCGATCGAGGCGCCCGCCGACCGGGAGGCGGAGGTGGCGCGGCACGAGCGGCGCGACGTTGGTGTAGCGGTTGTTGTACTGCTCCTCGCGCACGCCCCGGCGCATCTCCAGCGCGTCGCGGACGCCGCTCGTCGTGAGGAGGCCGGTCTTCGCGGCGGTGCGCGTGAGCACCGCGTTGGTGGTGACCGTGGTGCCGTGGACGATCGTGTCGATCCGGCGGGCCAGCTCGGCGAGCGTCAGGCCGTAGGAGGCGGCGATCTCGCCGAGCCCCTCGAGCAACCCGCGCGACGGATCGTCCGGGGTGGAGGGCGTCTTGAAGACGCGCGCCGTCTCCAGCGAGCCCGCAGCGGGCTGCTCTCCATCGGAGCGGCCGTCATCGCGGACGACCAGGAAGTCGGTGAACGTGCCACCGACGTCGATGCCGACTCTCAGGGCCATGGACAGACCGTCCTCGTCAACGACCGTCGAGCACCGGGGGGCTCGCCGCGCCGGACGGGCTTAGCAGGCCGATCCGAGTGGCGGCTTGATCGTCGCCAAGCGCAGGCGGCGCGCCCTCTCGGGCCCTTACTTCTTCCGCCCGTGCCGCTCGAGCACGCGCTCGATCGTCGCCAGCAGATCGTCGATCCGGAACGGCTTGTGGACCGTCGCCGCGGCGTCGAGCGGCGAGCCGCCGCTGTCGACGCGCGCCTGCGCGGTGATGACGACCACCGGCACGTCGGCGATCGCCGCGTCGCGCAGCTGCTCCTCGCGGAACTGCCAGCCGCTCATCACCGGCATCATGAGGTCGAGCAGGACCACGCCCGGCCGCGGCCCCGGCGCGCGCAGCGCCGCCAACGCCTCGGCGCCGTCGCCGGCGCACACCGCCTCGTAGCCGCTCCCGGCGAGGATCTCGCTCAGCGTCTCGCGGATGTCGGGGTCGTCGTCGACCACGAGGACCCGCTGCGACGCCGGCGCCATGCGGGGAGGCTAGCACGGAAATCGTTCACCGGCGCGGGCGACGAAGGTGATGCAGAGCGCCTCAGGCGGCCGGCTGGCCCCCGTGCGCCGCATGGGGCTGCGCCGTCTCCCGGCGGGTCAGCTCGACGATGAAGCGCGCGCCGTGGTCGAGCTCGCTCTCGACGCTGATGCCGCCGCCGTGCGCGCGCGCGATCCGGTGCGCGATCCACAGCCCGAGCCCGAGGCCGCCGTAGTTGCGGTGCGACACCGCGCGTTCGAAGCGCTCGAAGATCCGCTGGTGGTCGGCGGGGGCGATGCCGATGCCGTGGTCGGCGACCGAGATGCGCACCGTCGCCTCGTCGCCTTCGATGCGGACCTCGACGGGAGTGCCCGCGCCGTACTTGCAGGCGTTGGTGAGCAGGTTGGTGATCAGCTGGTCGAGGCGCGTCCGATCCCAGGCGCCGAGCAGCATCGGGGGTGCGTCGAGCTTCGGCGTGCAGCCGGCCGCCTCCATCACGCCCCGCTCGCGGGCGATGATGTCGCCGACGAACGCCGAAAGGTCCATCTCCTCGCGGTTCAGCTCGAACACGCCGCCGCTCACGCGCGACACGTCGAGCAGCTCGTTCACCAGGCGGGACAGGCGCGTGAGCTGCCGCTCGGTCGTCTCGCAGTGGCGCACCAGGCGCGGGTGGGACTCGTCCCCCTCGCGGGCGACCTGCAGGCGCAGCCAGTCGAGCTGGAGGAGCAGCGTCGTCAGCGGCGTCTTCAGCTCGTGCGAGGCGATGGAGAGGAACTCGTCACGCGCGTGGATCGCCTCCTGCGCCTGGCCGAACAGCACCGCGTTGTCGAGGGCGATCGCGGCGCGGCGCGCGGTCTCGACGGCCAGGTCGACGTCGGCGCCGTCGAAGGCCGGGCGGATGGCGCCCCGCACGAAGGTGATCGCGCCGAGGGAGTGGCCGCGCGCGGTGAGCGGCACCGCGAGGCCCTGGCGCGCGCCGAGATCGCGCAGCAGGTCGGCGTGCGCGGCGCTGCGCGTGTGCGCGGCGAGCGTGGCGGCGTCGAAGTCCGGGATGAGGACGGGGTTGCCGGTGCGCAGGGCGATCGCCGCCGGCTGGCTGGAGTCGAGATCGAGCCCCACCTCCTCGAGCCGCCTCAGCAGCGGCTCCTTCGCCTCGTCGACGTGCGCCCACGCGCTGCGCGGCGACCCGCGGTCGTCCGCGATCTTGTCGACGACGCAGAGGTCCGCGACCGTGGGCACGACGAGGTGCGCTACCCGGGTGAGCGTCGCCTCCACGTCGAGCGTCTCGGCCAGCGCCGCGCTCAGCGTCCCGAGGAACCGCAGCGACTCCTGGGCGCGACGGCCGGCCCGGCGCCCCTCCGCCTCGCCCAGCTCGCGCGCCACCGCCGGCGGCAGGCGCGAGAGATTGCTCTTCGAGAGGAAGTCGTGCGCGCCGGCGCGCATCACGTCGGCGGCGGCCTCCTCGCCGATGTGACCCGAAACCAGGATGAATGGCACGTCGTGCCCGCTCGACTGCAGCATCCTCAGCGCGCGCAGTCCGTCGAAGGCCGGCAGGTTGTAGTCGGACAGCACGAGGTCCCACTCGCGCTCCGCGAGCGCGGCCGCCATCGCCTCCTCGGTCTCCACGCGCCGCGCCTCGACGGGGAGGGCGAGGCGCGAAAGCTCGCGCCGGAGGAGCCCCGCGTCGTCCTCGGAGTCCTCGACGATCAGGACGTGCAGGACGCGCGGCGCGCTGGCGTCGGGAGGCTCCATCAGGGGACGACCGGGTCCTTCGGCGGCGCCTGGTTGAGGACCAGCCAGTACAGGCCCAGCTCGCGCGCCGCCTCGACGAACTCCCGGAAGTCGACCGGCTTGCGCACGTAGCTGTTGGCGCCGAGGCGATAGCTGTCGACGAGGTCGCGCTCCTCGCCCGACGAGGTGAGGACCACCACGGGCAGGAAGTGCGTGCGGGCGTCGGCGCGCACCGCCCGCAGCACTTCGAGGCCGTCCACGCGCGGCAGCTTCAGATCGAGCAGCACCACCTGCGGCAGGTCGGCCGGGTCGCGCCCCTCCCAGCGCCCGCGCCCGAAGAGATAGTCGAGCGCCTCCACGCCGTCGGCCGCGTGCACGACGGGGTTGGTGATGTGGTTGCGCTCGAAGGCCCGCAGCGTGAGCACGACGTCGTCCGGGTTGTCCTCGACGAGAAGAATGGCCTTGGCGATGCTGTGGGTCATGGCGTCGCTCCTGGTTCGGCGGGCGCGGGGCCCGGCAGAGTGAAGGAGAAGGTGGCGCCCCCATCGATCGATGCCTCGGCCCACACGCGCCCGCCGTGGCGGCGGACGATGCGCTGGACCGTGGCGAGCCCGATCCCGGTCCCCGGAAAGTCGGCGACCGCGTGCAGACGCTGGAACGCGCGGAAGAGCTTGTCGACGTAGCGCATGTCGAAGCCCGCGCCGTTGTCGCGCACGTAGAAGACGCGCTCGCCGTCCTGTGCCGTCATGCCCACCTCGATTCGCGGCGCCGCGACGCGCGCGGTGAACTTCCACGCGTTGCCGAGCAGGTTCTCGAAGACCAGACGGAGCAGCCGCGCGTCGCCGCGCGTGGCGATGCCCTCGGCGATCACGAACTCGGTGGAGCGATCGGGGCGCGTCTTCTGCAGCTCGGTGGCGACCGATCGCGCGAGCGCGGAGAGGTCCACCGGCTCGCTGGTGAGCGCGGCGCGGCTCACGCGCGAGAGCTGGAGCAGGTCGTCGATCAGCTGCGCCATGCGTTGGGCCGCCGTACGCACGCGGCGGAGGTAGTCCTGCCCCGCGTCATCGAGGCGAGCCGTATAGTCCTCGAGCAGCGCCTGGCTGAAGCCGTCTATGCTGCGCAGCGGCGCGCGCAGGTCGTGCGACACCGAATAGCTGAACGCCTCCAGCTCGCGGTTCGCCGCCTCGGCGTTGTCCTTGGCCTCGCGCAACGCGCGCTCCATCGTCCGTCGCGCCGTGACGTCGCGGACCGCCGCGATCACCAGCGGTCCGTCGTCGCCCTCGATCGGGCTGAGCGAGATCTCCGCGGGGAACTCGGAGCCGTCCTTGCGGACCGCCAGGAGGTCGAGGCCGGCCCCCATCGGTCGCACCGCCGGCGCGTTCGCATACTTCGCGCGATCGCCGACGTGCACGCCGCGGAAGCGGGGCGGCACCAGCGTCTCGATCGGCTGGCCGACCAGCTCGGAGCGCGTCCAGCCGAAGATCCGCTCGGCCTGCGAGTTCACGAGCTGGATGCGGCCGCGCCGATCGGAGATCACGAGCGCGTCGGGCGCCCCCTCGACGAGCTGGCGGAAGCGCGCCTCGGCGTGGCGGCGCCGGGTGAGGTCGCAGGTGATCTTGCCGAAGCCGCGCAGCTGGCCCTCGGGGTCGCGGAGGGAGGTGATCTCCACGTTCGCCCAGAAGCGCGAGCCGTCCTTCCGCATGCGCCAGCCATCGTCCTCGGCGTAGCCCTCCGCGGCGGCGCGCCGGAGCTCGGCCTCCGGCTTGCCTTGGGCCACGTCCTCCGGCGGATAAAAGATCGAGAAGTGGCGGCCAATCACTTCGTCCGCGCGCCACCCTTTAATCCGCTGAGCGGCGGCATTCCAGCTGGCGACCCGGCCCTCGGTGTCGAGCGTGAAAATCGCGTAATCACGCACCGCCTCCGTCAGGAGGCCGAGCTGCGTGCCGTCGGATAGCGGTTCTTCCGTCGGACTGGAAGGCTCATGCCTGGTTGCCACGGGGCCTCGTCACAAACGCGGCAGAAATGATACGGTGCAAAAATCTGATGACAACCTCATTCCGGCAGGTTTTGCTGCGAGCGATCTGCTCCGCGGAATTTGACGAGGCGAGCGACGCCCGATTGATGGAATCAGCGGGCGTTCATCCGGCGGCCGGCGCGGCGTCCGGCAGAGTAAAATAGAAGGTCGCCCCGGCGCCAATCGAACCCTCGGCCCACACGCGTCCGCCGTGACGGCTGATGATTCGCCGCACGGTCGCCAGGCCGATTCCGGTCCCCGGGAATTCGCTGGCCGAATGGAGCCGCTGGAATGCACGAAACAGCTTTTCCCCGTAGCGCATGTCGAAACCGGCTCCATTGTCGCGCACGAAGAAGGCGCGCTCGCCGCCGCGCTCCCCGACGCCCAGCTCGATTCGCGCGGCCGGGGTTCGGGCGGTGAACTTCCACGCATTGCCGAGCAGGTTCTCCAGCACCAGCCGCAGCAGCCCGGAGTCGCCGTGGGCGCTGAGACCGTCGGCGATCACCACCTCGACGGCGCGATCGTCGCCGGAGACGGCGAGCCCGGAAACCACCGAGCACGCCAGCGCGGAGAGGTCCACCGGATCGCGCGCGAGCGGCCCCCGGCTCACCCCGGAGAGCTGGAGCAGGTCGTCGATCAGCTGCGCCATCCGCTCGGCGCCGGCGCGCACGCGGCCGAGGTGGGCGCGGCCGGTCTCGTCGAGTGGATCCGCGTGGCCGGCGAGGAGCGCCGAGACGAACCCTTCGATCTGGCGCAGCGGGGCACGCAGGTCGTTCGCCACCGATTCGCTGAACGCCTCCAGCTCGCAATTGGCCGCCTCGAGCTCGTCCTTCGCCTTCTTCAACGCTCGCTCCATCGCGCGGCGCACGGTGACGTCGCGGATGGTGGAGATGACCTCGGGCCCGTCCACGCCCTGGACGGGGCTCAGCGCGATGTCGGCGGGGAACTCGCTGCCGTCTTTTCTCAGGGCATGGAGATCGAGGGCGGAGTGGAGCGGGCGCACCCTCGGCGCCTTGACGTACCCTGCGCGCTGGCCGACGTGCGAGGCGCGAAAGCGCTCGGGGACCAGGGTTTCGATCGATTCCCCGACGAGCTCGCCGCGGCGCCAGCCAAAGAGACGCTCGGCCTGCGAATTGACGAACTGGATGCGGCCCCTCTGGCCGGTGACCACCAGCGCGTCGGGCGCTTCCTCGACGAGCTGCCGGTAGAGGGCGTCGGAGTGCGTTCGCCGGGAGAGATCGCAGGTGACGCCGCCGAACCCGCGCAGCCGGCCGTCGCCGTCGCGCAGCGCCGCGATCTCCACGCTCGCCCAGAAGCGCGAGCCGTCCTTGCGCAGGCGCCAGCCGTCGTCGCGGGCGCTCCCCTGCGCCGCGGCGAGCCGCAGCGCGGCCTCGGGCTCGCCGCGCGCCACGTCCTTGGCGAGGTGGAAGATGGAGAGGTGCCGGCCGATCACCTCGTCGGCGCGCCAGCCGGTGGTGCGCTCGGCGCCGCCGTTCCAGGTCGCCACGCGGCCCTCGGGATCGAGGGTGAAAATCGCCACGTCCCGCACCGACTCGACGAGGAGGCGCAGCCCTGCCTCTTCGACGAGCGACGCGGAGCCCGGATCTCCCTGCCCTGTCGCCGTCAATCTCCCTTCCGTTCGTTGAAAAGACCCGCTTTTCGGAAAACGGGATTATGCGGCCCCGCGGCGTGGCGGCAACCGTCCCGACGGTGAAGCGGGCTTTGGGCCCGATCAGGAACAACTTGCTCAGTCTAGCCGCCGATCCATCCCGACCGGCTTCGTTGCTCGTCGGTCACTTGCAGAGAGCAAGCTCCCTCCTCGCGCCTCGCCGGATCGGGCGCCTCGACGCCCATCCTTGATCGACTTGTTCCCGATCGGGCCCTGAGGGCCCTCAATTCGCCTGGTAGACCAGCCGGTCCCAGGTCGCGTCGTCGTTCAATCCCGAGTTGTCGCCGCACCGGTAGCCGCCCGCGTCGATGCCGGTGTGCCAGCACAGGCGGTCGGCGCCGCCATTGGTGTCGCACTCGTTGCGGGCGAGCGCCTCGCCGGGGCCCGCGAATCCCCAGGACCAGGTGGCGTTGTAATACCACTGGACGTTGTTGGCGAGGTGGCCGTTGTTGCCATGTTGGGTGTCGAACAGCACGTCGGCCCGCGGCGCCCAGGCGACCAGGTCGAGGGTCTGAGCGTTGTTGCGTCGACAGGCCAGCATCAGCTTGCTCCCGGTGCAGGCCTGGATGATGGGAGGGGTGACCATGTGGACGTCATAGGTGTCGTGATAGCAGAGCGTCCAACCGGCCAGTTGCGCGACCGGGACGTTCGTCTGGATCCCGACCGGCGTCCAGAGGTTCGTGCACACGCCGGCGCCGCAGCTGGGCGTGTTTTGCGGGCAGGAGTTGGCGCAGACGCCGCAATTGGCGGAATCGCTGGCCACGTTCACCTCACAGCCGTTCTTGGGGTTGCCGTCGCAATTGGCGAATCCCAGGTTGCACTGGCTGAAGACGCACTGCCCGTTGACGCAATTGGCGGAGGCGTTGGGAAAGGCGTTGTTGCATTGCGGGCAGGTGCATGCGCCGCCCATGCACACCTGGCCCTGGGGGCAGGAATTGCCACAGGCGCCGCAGTTCTCCCCGTCGGTGGCGAGGTTCGACTCGCAGCCGTCGGCCGCCATTCCGTCGCAGTCGGCGAATCCCGGGTTGCAGCCGCCGAGGACGCAATTCGCATTCTGGCAGAGCGCGCTGGCGTTCGGCAGGTTCGTGCACGAGTGGCCGCACGCGCCGCAATTCATGACGTCGGAGAGAACGGAGGTCTGGCAGGCGCCCATGGGGTCGTTGTCGCAGTTGTCGAATCCGAACTCGCACGCAGCGGGATAGCAGCCGTCGGCGCAGGCGGCGATCGCGCCGGGGATGACGCAGGCCATTGCGCAGGCGGTGCAGTTGTTCGGATCGACGTGGAGGTTCGCTTCGCAGCCGTCTTTCGGATCGTTGTTGCAATCGCCCCAGCCGGGATCGCACTGGCCGGAGAAGCCGCACTGGCCGCCGTGGCAGGCGGGGGCCGCGTGGATGGAGGTGCAGGCGGTGCCGCACCCGCCGCAGTTGGCCAGATCGCTCGACGGATCGACGCAGGCGTGGCCGCAGCACTTCTCGCCCGCGCCGCAGCGCCCGTCGTCGGTGCACCCGGGGACGCAGCTCGCCTGGCTGTCGCCGGCGATCTTGCAGTAGCTGCCGGCCGGGCAGTCGGTGTCGCCCAGGCAGCCGACGCAGTGGCGGCTCGCGTTGCACTTCGGGGTGAGGCCGCCGCAAGCCGGCGAGCAGACCTCGATCGCGCCGTCGGCCGCCGCGTCGAGGGCGGCGAGGTCCGGCGGCGAGGAGGGCGGCCCGTCCGAGGTCGTCGAGGCGGGGGTGCCACAGCCGGCGAGGGCGGCAAGGAGGGTCGCGAGGCGGGCGGTAGAGCGCATGCGCCGGATGGTAGCGGATTCGCGCCGGGCGTGCGTCTCGGGGCCCGAACCGCCGACGCGCGATTTGCGCTGCCGTTGATCGGCGTCAACCTGCACGCGCTTCTCTTCCACTACCAGAGGGGCGCAACGTTGGCCGCACGGAGGCAGTCATGCAGATGCGGGTCTTGAAGGACGTCCATCGAATCGTCGAGCGGCGGGAGCTGGCGCCGCGGGTGATGCTGTATCGGGTGGTCGCACCGCTCGTCGCCACGGCGCGCAAGGCGGGGCAGTTCGTGATCGTGCGCGTCGAGGAGGGCGGCGAGCGCATCCCGCTCACCATCGCCGACGCCGACGCGGAGGCGGGCACCATCACGCTGGTGGTGCAGGAGGTCGGCAAGACGACCGCGCGCATGGCGCGCCTGCGCGAGGGCGACGCCTTCGTCGACGTGGCCGGCCCGCTCGGCGCCGCCACGCACATCTCGAAGGTGGGCACCGTCGCCTGCATCGGCGGCGGCATCGGCATCGCGCCGGTGCACCCGATCGCCCAGTCGATGCGCGCCGCCGGCAACCGGGTGATCGGCATCCTCGCCGCGCGCAACCGCGACCTCCTCTTCTTCCGCGAGGAGATGCGGCGCGCCTGCGACGAGGTCCGCGTGTGGACCGACGACGGCAGCGAGGGCAAGAAGGGCCTCGCCACCGACGCGCTTCGCGAGCTGGTGGCCGACTTCGGCAAGGTCGATCGCGCGGTCGCGATCGGCCCCGTCCCGATGATGAAGTTCGTCGCGAAGACCGGCCACGAGCTGGGCATCCCGACGCTGGTCAGCCTCAACCCGGTGATGGTCGACGGCACGGGGATGTGCGGCGGCTGCCGCGTCACCGTCGGTGGCAAGACCAGGTTCGTGTGCGTGGACGGGCCCGAGTTCGAGGGGCACGAGGTGGACTTCGACGAGCTTTCGCGTCGCCAGGCGCTCTACCGCGAAGAGGAGCGCGCCTCGCACGACCGCTACATGAAGGAGGTGCAGTCGTGAGCGACAACGGCACGCCGCGCGATCTCAAGCAGCGCTACAAGACCCCCAAGCAGGAGATGCCCTGCCAGCCGGCGGAAGTCCGGGCGCGCAACTTCACCGAGGTGGCCCTCGGCCTCCTCGGCGACAACGCGAAGCTCGAGTCGTACCGCTGCATCTACTGCAAGGAGCCGGCGTGCGTCAGCGGCTGCCCCGTCGGCGTCGACATCCCCGGCTTCCTCCACGAGGTCGAGAAGGGCGATCTCGCGGGTGCGGCGAGGGTGCTCAAGCGGACCAACCTCCTGCCTGCCGTCTGCGGCCGCGTCTGCCCGCAGGAGGAGCAGTGCGAGGCGGTGTGCAAGGTCGGGCAGGGCAAGAACGGCGTTGCGGTGTCGATCGGCCGGCTCGAGCGCTTCGTCGCCGACTGGGAGCGCAACAGCGGGATGGCGCAGGCGCCGGAGATCGCGGCGCCGACGGGCAAGAAGGTCGCCGTCGTCGGCAGCGGGCCGGCGGGCCTCACCTGCGCCGCCGACCTCGCGCGCTGCGGCCACAAGGTCACCGTGTTCGAGGCGCTCCACAAGGCGGGCGGCGTGCTCGTCTACGGCATCCCCGAGTTCCGGCTCCCCAAGGCGATCGTCGCCGCGGAGATCAAGGCGCTCGAGGCAATGGGCGTGGAGATCGTGTGCAACTTCGTCGTCGGCCTCACCCGCACGGTGGACGACCTGATGAAGGAATACGACGCGATCTTCGTCGGCACCGGCGCCGGCCTGCCCTACTTCATGGATCTCCCGGGCGAGAACCTCGGCGGGATCTACTCGGCGAACGAGTACCTCACGCGCGTCAACCTGATGGGCGCGTACGACTTCCCGAAGAACGACACGCCGGTGATCCGCGGCCGCCGCGTCGCCGTCGTCGGCGGCGGCAACGTGGCGATGGACGCCGCGCGCACCGCGCTCCGCCTCGGCGCCGAGGAGGTCCGCCTCATCTACCGCCGCTCGCGCGAGGAGATGCCGGCGCGCAAGGAGGAGGTCGAGCACGCCCACGAGGAGGGCGTGAACTTCACCATGCTCACCAACCCGCTGCGCTACCACGGCGACGAGCGCGGCCGGGTGTCGGCGGTGGAGTGCGTGAAGATGGAGCTGGGCGAGCCGGGCCCCGACGGACGGCGCAAGCCCGTCGAGGTGAAGGGCAGCGAGCACAAGATCCCCGTCGACACGGTGGTGGTGGCGATCGGCAACGGTCCAAACCCGCTCGTGCCCCGGACGACCCCCGGCCTGGAGACGAAGAAGGGGAAGATCCTGGCGCGCGACGAGTCGGGGAAGACGTCGCTCCGGGGCGTCTTCGCCGGCGGCGACATCGTCCTGGGCGCGGCCACCGTGATCCTCGCCATGGGCGCCGGCCGCAAGGCTGCGAAGGGCGTGGACGAGTACCTCCGCACGGGGGCGTGGTAGGCCCGCCCGGGCCAGCTGTCGGGCTGGTGCGCTGGTTGCTCAGTCCCCCGCGCCGTGGCGGCTGACGGCGGCGAGTGTCCGCAAAAAAAGTGCGAGAAGTGCGCGGAGCACCCGGATGCGCGCAAGGAATGCGCGCCAGGGGAGCGAGCTGTGCCTGCGGATGACCTCGAGCGGGTCTACCGCTGGGGATGGCTGCCGCTCATCGGGGGCTGTGTCGCCGTCACGGCCGCCATGCTGGCCGCTTCCGAGCTGCTGTTCATCCACTACGGCTTCGCCGATCCCACCCGCCTCCAGCGCGTGCTCCACCTTGTCCGCGGCGCGGTGATGTCGTTCGCGCTCGCGCTGTTCGCGGGCTGGTACATGCTCCGCCTGCGGCAGCGCGTCGAGGCGGCGCGCGAGTCGCTGCGCGCGCAGCAGGCGGCGTTCGCACGTCGCGCCTGGAAGACCGAGCAGGCGGTGGGGCTCGGCGCGCTCTGCCGGCTGCTGGTCCACGAGATCAGCGATCCCATCAACGGCCTGTCGCTGCATTGCCGGTTGCTCGAGCGTGCCGCCGGCCGCATGGAGCCCACCGACGCCGAGCCGGTCCGGCGCATCGCCGCCCAGCTCCGCGACGACACCGAGCGGCTGCAGGGGCTGGCCGCGAGCTACGTCGAGGGCAACCGCGCGCCGGGCAGCTCCGAGCGCTACCAGGACCTCTCGCTCGAGGAGATCGTGCGCGCCGCCGTCGCCGCGCACCCCTGTCCGGAGGGCGTGGAGATCGTGGTCGAGGCGGCGAGCGACCTCGCCCCGGTGCACGCCGAGCCCGACCGACTGCGCCAGCTCGTCGAGTACCTGCTCCGCAACGCGATCGATCCTCCGGCCGGATCGCACCGCGTCCGCGTCTCGATGACCAACGACGGGAACCGCGTGCTGCTCGCCGTCGCCGACGACGGGGCGGGCTTCGAGGATCCCGCCTCGGTGTTCCGTCCGTTCTACCCGGCCTCGTCGCTGCGGGCGAGCCTCGGTCTGGCGATCGTGCGCGACGTCGCCCGCGAGCATGGCGGCGACACGCGGGCGGCCAACCGTGAGGGAGGCGGAGCGCTGCTCAGCGTGCGCCTCCCGATGGGTGAGCGCACCTCGTGAGCCGCCTGCTCATCGTCGACGACGACCGCGTGGGCGTGAGCGCCCTGGCCGCACTGCTCGAAGATGACGGCTACCAGGTGGTGGCGCTGACCTCCTCGGCGGGCGGGCTCGAGGCGCTGTCCGCCGGCGGCTTCGACGCGGTGATCACCGACCTCGAGATGCCGGGCCTGCACGGCCTCGAGCTGGTGCGCGCGATCCGCGAGTGCTCGCCGACGCTGCCGATCCTGATCGTCACGGGGTACACCAACTCGCCCGCCGCGGCGACGGCCGTCGCCTACGGCGCGCGCCGCGTCTTCCCGAAGCCGGTCCCCTACGAGGACCTGCTGGCCGAGCTGGGCGCGGCGCTGCCGCACTGACGAAAAAGGAGTCTCCGGATGGCCCGCGTCGACGGCAAGTGCCGGTAGGAACGTGACTCCCGTGGCCCGCCGCATCCTCGTCACCGGAGGCGCCGGCTTCCTCGGCTCGCACCTCTGCGAGCGGCTCATCGAGGACGGCGCCGAGGTGATCTGCCTCGACAACTTCTTCACCGGCCGGCGCGAGAACGTCGACCGCCTGCTCGGTCACCGCCGCTTCGAGCTGATGCGGCACGACGTCACCGAGGCGATGACGCTCGAGGTCGACGAGATCTATCACCTCGCCTGCCCCGCTTCGCCGATCCACTACCAGCGCAACCCGGTGCGCACGATCCGCACCGGCGTCGTCGGCACGCTCAACATGCTCGACGTCGCGCGCGAGTCGCGGGCGCGCGTGCTCATCGCCTCGACGAGCGAGGTGTACGGCGATCCGGAGGTGCACCCGCAGCGCGAGGACTACTGGGGCCACGTCAACCCGATCGGGTCGCGCGCCTGCTACGACGAGTCCAAGCGCTGCGCCGAGGCGGTCGCCGTGAGCTACGCGCGCCAGTACGCCGTCGAGGTTCGGATCGCGCGCATCTTCAACACCTATGGCCCGCGCCTCGCCCTCGACGACGGGCGCGTGGTCTCGAACTTCATCCTGCAGGCGCTGCGCGGCGAGCCGCCGACGGTGTACGGGACGGGCGACCAGACGCGCTCGTTCTGCTACGTGAGCGATCTCGTCGAGGGGCTGGTGCGGCTGATGGCCTCGGGCGCGAACGCGGTGCCCGTGAACCTCGGCAACCCGTCGGAGTGCACGATGCGCGAGCTGGCCGAGAAGGTGACCGCGCTCGTCGGCATCGAGCCGCGCGTCCGGTACGAGGAGCTGCCGGCCGACGACCCGCGGCAGCGCCGGCCCGACATCGCGCGGGCGCGCGAGCTGCTCGGTTGGGAGCCGCTGGTCGGCCTCGATGAGGGGCTGCGCGCGACGATCGACTACTTCCGGGGGCGGCTCGGCGCGGCGTGATTCAGGGGGCCATGCTTCGACACCGGCGCGAGCACCGCGGGACCGAACCAGAGGTCGAGCAGGTCACCTCGGATGCCTGGCAGGTCACCTCGGATGCCTGGCAGGTCACCTCGGATGCCTGGCAGGTCACCTCGGATGCCTGGCAGGTCACCTCGGATGCCTGGCAGGTCACCTCAGATGCCTGGCAGGTCACTTTGCATGGCCGGCAGGTCACTTTGGAGGGCTTTGACCTCGATTTTTGAGGTCGGACGCCTCGGATTCGATGTCAAGGCAGGGAGAAACGGGGGCAAGACCCCTCATGAATCGCCGGGGTCGCGCCGAAACGGCCGTCCCAGCACGCGATCGACGATCCCATGGCGCGCGATCGTCCCAATCGCGCGCAGCCCGTCGCGCCACCCGATCTTCTTGCCCTCGGAATACGTCCGCCCGTAGTACGAGACCGGCACTTCGTAGATCCGGAAGCCGGCGCGCGCGACCTTGATCGTCACCTCGGGCTCGAACCCGAAGCGATCGCTCTCGAGGAGCAGCGACTTCAGCGCCTCGGCGCGGAAGGCCTTGTAGCAGGTCTCCATGTCGGTGAGGTTGATGTTCGCGGCGGCGTTGGCGAGCTGGGTCAGCCCCACGTTGGCGACGTAGTGCCAATAGTAGAGGACGCGGTGCGGGCCGCCGAGGAAGCGCGAGCCGTACACGACGTCGGCATGGTCGTCGAGGATCGGCTGGAGCAGCCGTGGGTACTCCGACGGGTCGTACTCGAGGTCGGCGTCCTGGATGAGCACGATGTCGCCGCGCGCGCGGGAAAAGCCGTCGCGCAGCGCCGCGCCCTTGCCCGCGTTGCGCTCCTTGAACACCAGGACGAGGTCGTCGGCCGCGGGCAGGGCGGCGAGCAGCTCGCGCGTGCCGTCGCTCGATCCGTCGTCGACGACCACGATCTCGCGCGCGAGGCCGCACGTCGGCGCCGCGCGCACGCGGCGGAGGATCTCCTCGACGGTCCGACGTTCGTTGAACACCGGCATGACCACCGAGAGGAGCTTCATCGCCGTCTTCTACCTCGGATCGCCGAGCGCGCCAAAGCCCGCGCCTCCCGAAACCGGTGGGCGTCGAGAGATGTGTGGACGACGCGAGCGAAGGCTCTACGATTGCGCCGCGATGACGAGCGGCCAGCCTGACGATCTCGCCACGGGCTCGACACTTCCTCCGCCCTCGTTCGCTTCGCTCACCGCGCAGACGCGGGCTCCGGTCGCCGGTGGAGCGCGCGGGGGCGCACGGGCCGCGCGCGTGGTCGCGGCGCTCTCGTGCTTCGCGATCGTCGCGCTGCTGCTCGTGCTCGCGGGCCGGCCGCTGGCGACCGAGGACCTCTGGTTCCACCTCAAGATGGGCGAGGTCTACGCCACGCAGGGGCTGTGGCCGGCCGCCGATCCGATGCTCCACACCGCCGGCGGCATGCGCCCGGTGCAGCACGAGTGGCTGTTCGGCGTGGTCGTGTGGGGCCTCTCGCGCGCCGTCGGGCTCGGGGGGCTGCGCGTCGTGCACGCAGCGGCCGTGGCGGCGCTCTCGGCCTTCGCGCTGTCGCTGTTCCGGCGGCCGGGCGGCCGTCTCGCGCCCGCGCTCCTCGCGACCGCCGTGTTCCTGGTGCTCGCGGCGACGCGACTCATGCAGCTCCGCCCCGACCTGGTGACGATCGCCGGCGCGTTCGCGCTCCACCGGCTGCTGGTCGAGCCGGCGACGCCGCCGTCGTGGCGGCGCGTCTTCGCCGCGGCGGCCGTGCTGCTCATCTGGGTCAACGCGCACTCGCTGTTCGCGGTCGGGCTCGTGCTGCTCGCCGCGGCGACGGTCGGGGCATGGGTGAAGGAGCGGCTCGAGCGCGCGTCCTCGCCGCCGCAGGGTCGCGCCAGGCGGCTCGGCGCGGCGCTCGCGATCGGCCTCGCGGCGACGGTGGTGAACCCGCGCGGCCTCGGCCAGCACCTCACCTTCTTCACGTCGACGAAGGGATCGGCGATCTGGATGATCGCCGACGAGTGGTACCCGTTCTTCCCGTTTCACCCATCGTTCCCCTACAACAGTGCCTCGCTGCAACTCCTGCCCTGGCTGCCCACCGACCTGGGCA
>JAJXSP010000066.1 GCA_021784515.1 Myxococcales bacterium
CACGGGCCCGCGCACGCCCCGCACCAGGAGGTGCGCGATCGCCCGCGCGATCCGCTCGCGCCCCTCGGCGTCGGCCTCGCGCAGCCGCGCCGCCAGCGGCATCACCGCCGCCGCGCCGCCGCCGCCCGCGGCGCGCGCCACCTCGGGCCAGATCTCGGTCGGCTCGTCGAGGAGCTGCCGCGCCAGCGTCTCCGCCGCGGCCCCGCCGCCGATCGTCCCGAGGGCGAGCGCGCAGCCCTGCCTCACGAACGACTTCCGGCTCCGCAGCCCCTCGACGAGGAACCGCTCGGCGCGCTCGCCGAACGCCGTCAGCGCGGGCAGCACGCGGTTGGCCTCGGCGCGGGTCATGCGGCGCAGCGCCCCGAACAGCGCCGGCAGCGCCGCCTCGTCGCGTCGCTCGCACGCGAGGAGCGCGGCCTCGCGCCGCAGCTCGCGGCGCTCCAGGGCGGCGACCAGCTCGTCGTGGGTCAGCGCGCGCAGGTCCACCGCCGAGCGCGCGCGCCGCTCCGCGAGCTGGGCCAGCCGGTCCGCCTCGCTCCCCACCTCGACGCCCGCCGCCTGGCACTCCGCGCGGAGAAGCCGCCAGTTCTCCGCCTCCTCGTCGGGCGAGAGGTCGTTTCCGCGCTTGCGCCGCGCCACCTCCACGAACGCCGCGACCTGCCGCCGCAGCACGTCGGGCCACTCCGCCGGCTCGTCGGCCTCGGCGAGCGCCTTCTGCGTCAGCCCGCGCGGCGCGTGGATGCCCTGCGCGATCGCGGCGCGAACGACAGCGAGGCGGATCGCCCGCCAGCGTCCGAGCGGGAACGACCGCACCTCGGCGAGGTAGGCCTCGGCGCCCGGCTCCGACCAGCGGCTCACCGTCGCCACCGCCGGCCGGAGCGCCGCCGGCGACGAGAGGTCGCCCAGCTCCACGTCCGAGAGCGCGACGTGGATCCGGCCGAGCCGATCGAACGACGGCCCCTGGAACGCGACCAGCGCGCGCTCGAAGTTGCGTGCCGCCGGCGCGATGCGCCCGAAGGCGTCCTTGGCGTCGCGGAGCAGGCGGCGCGCGTTCTCCTCGAGCGGCGCCTCGACGATCCGCACCGCCGCCGCGCCGTAGTCGGCGTCGAAGAGGTGGAGCATCAGCGTCGCCTTCTTCCCGAGCGCGTCGACGATCGCGCGGTGGGCGGCGCGGGCCACGTCGAGCGGCGCGTGCAGCGTCGGCGCGGCCCCGTCGGGTCCGGGGGGCGCGAGCACGGTGAGCAGCAGCAGCGGGCACGACGGCATCCGGTGCAGCTGGATGCGCAGCTCGAGCTTCGCGGTGAGGAACGGCTCGAGCTCGTCCGGATTGAGCGTCGCGCACAGCAGAACGCGGTCCTCGGCGAGGAACGCGGCCGTGCCCTCCCGGTTGGCGATCCATCGCTCGACGACCGCCGCGCTGGTGTCGGGCAGCTTGACGCGCAGCCGGGTGCGCCCGGTGTCCTCGCCATTCGCCGCCTTCGGCTCGAGCGTGTCGTCGTCCTCGTCGTCGACCGGCGTCACCACGTCGATCGGCGGCAGGTCGCGGCGCCGCTCGACCGGCGGCGCCACCACCGCGAGCTGCGTCTGATCGGAACGCTCGGGCGGGCGCAGCAGGGCCGCCAGCTCGGCCGTCCCGAAGACGACCTCGGTACGACGGACGTAGTCGGGCGGCGGCGCGCGATCGTCGGCGAGGCGCAGGAACAGGCGCGCCCGCTCCTCCAGCTCGCGGTGGCGCAGCCCGTCGGGCAGCACCAGCGCCATCCGCTCGCTGATCGGGTCGTGGTAGAGCACCGAGACCTGCAGCTCGCGCTCGGCGGCGCAGGCCGGGCAGCGTCCGCGATTGAGCCGGCCCGCCAGAAGAGCGCGACCGACCTCGGGGTCCTCGCGCACGTCGATCGCGCGCCACACCTCGACGGCGAAGCGCTCGCCGCACGGACAGGCGTAGACGCGCTGCTCGCGTCGGCTGCGCCCGGAGGCGCCGGCGTAGCCCGACCGGATCGGCATGTCGTCGTCTCTCTCCTTTGGATGGCCGACTGCTCGCGATCCCGCGCCTCTGGCGCGTGCGGCCGGCCGGCGGCGGATTATCGGCCGCGCCGCGCGTCCCGTAAAGCGGTCGCGCCTTGACACCCTCGGGGGCTGCGTCGATTCTTCCCGCGATGATGCCCTCCCGCATCGCTGATTTCGCCCTGGCCGCCGGCGAGTTCGTCCGGCGCGCCGTCGGCCTCGAGCTCGACGGCAGCGTCGAGTCGCTCGCCTACGTGGACCACTACCTGCGCAGCGTCGGCGACGTCTCCGACGAGCTGCTCGGGCTGGTGGCGCCGGCGCTGGGCGCCTACTTCGGCGAGGTGGTGATCGCGCACCTCGGCGGCGAGTGGGAGGCGCGGGCCGAGGATCCGATGGAGTGGGCGATCACCATCGCGTCGCCCGCGGGGCCGCTCGCCACCTTCCGGCCGGTCGCGATGGCGGCCGAAGCGGTGCGCCGCGAGGACCTCGACGACGTGGACGCATCGATCAGCACGCCCCCCGACCTCACCGCGCGCGTCGCGCAGGCGCTCGCCGCGGCGAGCCCCGTCGAAGAGGAGTACTACTACTCGCTCACCGGGCGGCTCGAGACGATCGAGCACGTGGTCGAGCTTTCCGCCGCGCTCCGCGAGCGCGATCAGCCGCCGCAGTAGGCGGCGGGGCCCGCTCGCTGCCCTCAGGCGGCCGAGCGCGCGCTCCGGCCGGGCTGGACCGCCGCGACGAAGCGCAGCCGCGGGTGATCCTGCTCCGCCATCCGGCGCCCCCAGTCGTTCTCGAACAGGACCAGCGGCCTCCCTTCGACGTCGAGCACGCAGGTGCTCCTGCCGCCGCGCTCGAACGCGGCCGGATCGAACCCGTCTCCCTCGACCCACCGCGCGTGGACGTAGGGCAGGCGATCGAGCTCGATCGGCGCGCCGTACTCGGCCCGCAGCCGGTGCTGCACGACCTCGAACTGGAGCGCTCCCACCGCGCCGAGGATCGGGTCGCGCTCCATGCGCTCGCGGTCGAAGAAGCACTGCACCGCGCCCTCCTCGCCGAGCTGATCGAGCCCCTTCTTGAGCTGCTTGCGCTTCATGGTGTCGACGAGCCGGACGCGCGCGAAGTGCTCCGGCGAGAAGCGCGGGATGCCCTCGAACTCCATCGCCGCGCCGTCGCACAGCGTGTCTCCGATCCGCAGCACGCCGCCGTCCCACAGGCCGACGATGTCGCCCGACCAGGCCTCGCGCGCCAGCACCCGCTCCTGCGCCATGAACTGGAGCGGTCGGGCGAGCGGCAGCTTCTTGCCGGTCCGGACGTGCAGCACCTCCATGCCCGGCTCGAAGCGCCCCGAACAGATGCGCAGGAACGCGATCCGATCGCGGTGGCGCGGGTCCATGTTCGCCTGGATCTTGAACACGAACGCCGAGAAGCCCGTCGCGTCGGGCGCGAGCGGACCTGTGGTGGTCGTCCGGCCGCGCGGGGACGGCGCCAGCTCGACGAACCGCTCGAGGAACGGCTCGACGCCGAAGTCCGTCATCGCGCTGCCGAAGAAGACCGGCGTCACCTCTCCGGCGAGGAACCGCTCCGCGTCGTAGCCATTGCCCGCGGCGTCGAGGAGCGCGAGCGAATCGAGGAACTCCTGGCGACCGTCGCGCCCGAGCGCCTCGCGGATGGAGGGATCGTCGAGGTCCGACATCTCCACCTCCGCGGCCCGCCCGTTCATCGTCGGGCGCTGGAAGTGGTGAACGCGCTGCGTCCAGCGGTCGTACACGCCGACGAAGCGGGTCCCCGATCCGACCGGCCAGTTGACCGGGCTGCACGGGATCCCGAGGACGCGCTCGATCTCGTCGAGCAGGTCGATCGGATCGCGGCCCTCGCGGTCCATCTTGTTGACGAAGGTGACGATCGGGATCCGCCGCATCCGGCAGACCTGGAACAGCTTCGCCGTCTGCGACTCGACGCCCTTCACGCTGTCGATCAGCATCACGGCCGTGTCGGCGGCGGCGAGGGTACGGTAGGTGTCCTCGCTGAAGTCGTTGTGGCCCGGCGTGTCGAGCAGGTTGATGCGACGGCCGGCGTACTCGAACTGGAGCACGCTCGTCGTGATCGAGATGCCGCGCTGGCGCTCGATCTCCATCCAGTCGCTGGTCGTCTGCCTCGCGCCGGCCCGCGACTTCACCGAGCCCGCGAGACGAATCGCGCCGCCGTGGAGCAACAGGCGCTCCGTCAGCGTCGTCTTGCCCGCGTCGGGGTGCGAGATGATGGCGAAGGTCCTTCGCCGGGAGACTTCGGATCGGAGGTGATCGAGGTTGCTCATGCCCAGCCTGCTCGCGATTGGCCGCGCGATGGCGGGGTCCGACGCAAGGTGGCGTCTAGGTACACCGGAGCGGACGATCGGGCAAGGGCCGCGGCCTCGTCGGCACCGCAACCGCGAGAATGGAATGCCTACTGCCGCCGTTCGACCGACACCGTCCCGCTCCCGCTCACCAGCTCGAGCGAGGCCCCGCCGCCGTCGTAGTCGCCGCGCAGGAAGCCCGGCCCGCTCTCGCCACCGACGAGAAGGAAGCCGCTCTTCACCGCCCGTCCCCGCGCCGCGAGGTGGAACGGCGACGGGCGCAGCGTCAGGCGGACGTCACCTTCGTAGGTGCCGAGCTCGTAGCGGCCGCCCGGTCGCAACCCACCGATGAACACGATCGTCCCGACGGTGGCGCGGAGGCGCACCACCGGGGTCCGCACCTCGCGCGCCGTGATCTGCCCCTTGTAGACGGTGGCGTCGATCGTGTCGCCTTCGATCGATTCCAGCTCCATGTCGCCGTCGACGCCGCTCGCCGCGAGCCGGCCGTGGATCGCCTGCAGCGACTGCTTGCCGTCGAGCGAGCGCGTCTCGACCGGCCCGTCGATGTCGGCGGCGCGGATCTCGCCGCGCTCCGAGGCGAGGTGCGCGCCGGCGCGAAAGCCCTCGGCGTCGATGTCGCCGGTGAAGGTGCTGGCGGCGAGCGTCATGCGGCGCGGGGCGTCGATGGTGAGGTCGATCCGCGCGTCGTCGAGCGGCACCGGGTGCCAGGTGTTGTCCTTGAGGTAGACGCCGGCGACGATCTCCAGCTTGCCGTTTTCGACCTTCGCGTGGACCTTGAGCCGGTCGACGAGGCCCGACGTGCCGGCGCGCTTCTCGGCCATGATCCGCACCTGCGGCTGGTCCCACCCTCGCAGCCGCACCGCGCCGAGCGGGTTGCGCACGCTCAGCGACTCCCCCGCCGGCATCGGCAGGTAGAGCAGGTCGCCCTCCATGTCCTGCGCGCGGGCGATGGAGGCGGCGGCGGCGACGACGAGCGTGGTGAGGACGGCGGGGCGCATCATCGGTCCCCCGCCGCGCCGCGCAGGAGCGAGTCCTCGAGGAAGGCGATCTGCCGCCGGTAGGCCGAGAACAGCTGCTCCTGCGCCTCGGGATCGGCGGGATGAACGCCGCTCGCGCGCCGCGAGGCGGCGACCGACTCGTCGAGCGCGGCGAGCGCCTGCCGGAAACGCGCGCGGCGCTCCTCGGGCCAGCGCTCGCCCTCCCGTGTGGCGAGGACGCGCAGGTCGTTCACCGCGCGTCGGTAGTGCGCCTCGGCCTTGCCGAACTCCGACTGCGCGTCGGCGAGCAGGGCGTCGTCGCTCGGCGCGGCGCGGTGGCGGAGGGCGATCCCGCCGCCGACCGCGAGGGTGACCGCCGCCAGCGCCGGCACCACGAGGCGCAGCGTCGGCCAGCGCCATGCCGGCTGCGCGGGCTCGTCGAGTCGCGCCTCGATCCGCGCCCAGCTCGGCGGTGGCGCCGCGGGCGGCGGCAGCGTTCGCGCCGTCGCCACCAGCGTCTCCAGCTCGCGGCGCGCCGTCGCGCAGCCCGGGCAGGCGCCGAGGTGCCGCTCGAGCGCACGCGCCTCCACCTCGTCCAGCTCGCCGTCGAGCCAGGGCGAGATCCGCGACTCGAAGCGGCAGGCGCTCATCCTTCCACCTCGCGCTCGGCGGCCAGCGCCGGCCCGAGCAGCTCGCGCATCTTCGCGCGCGCCTTGTGCAGCTGCGACTTCGACGTGCCGACGCGGCAGCCGAGCACCTCGGCGATCTCCTCGTGCTGCAGCCCCTCGACGTCGTGGAGCACGATCACCGCGCGGTAGCCGGCGGGCAGCTCCCGCAGCGCCGCCTCGAGGCGCGCGCGCAGGCGCGGGTCGCCGTCGATCATGCCCGACGGCGCGGGCAGCGCGGCCAGCTCCTCCTCGGGCGCGCGCTTCTTGTCGCGCGACCGTCCGACGTGCGAGAGCGCGGCGTTCACCGCCATCCGGTAGAGCCAGGTGCCGAGCTGCGCGTCGCCGCGGAACTTGTCCAGGCCGCGGAACGCCTTGAGGAAGACCTCCTGGGTCAGCTCCTCGGCCTCCTGCGGCCCGGCGATGCGCATCGTCAGCGCGAAGACCCGTCGCTGGTAGCGTTCGTAGATCGTGCGCATCGCGGCGCGGTCGCCGGCGCGGCACGCCTCGATGAGGGCGGTCTCGTCGGTTTGAGGGCCAAGCCCGCGAGAGCGGGCTGCACCAGGACCCGACTGGGGCACGGCGGCCGGGCGCGGCCGAACCTCGGGGCGCGCCACCGGTTCGGCGAGCGGTACGATGAAGCTCTTCAATCCCACGGCGAGCCCGAACACATCCCTTGGAGCGACCGACTGCGTGCCGGGTTGCCTGTAGCACGGGATCGGGCCCTCCGCACCGCCAACTTCCCCGAGGGCGAGCGATCCGACCGTCGCTGCGCGCTCATGGCGCGACCGGAGCGGGTCAAAGTCAGAACCGCCGCGCCGTGTAGATCGCCAGCGCGACCGCCCCGAACCCCACCATCGTCGAGAGCGCGACGTACGAGAGCGCCCTGCCCCAGGCGCCGCCCTCGAGGAGCCGCACGGTCTCGTAGCTGTAGGTCGAGAACGTGGTGTAGGCGCCGACGAAGCCGATCGGGAACAGGAAGCGCCACGCCTCGTCCACCGTCACGCGCTCGGTGGTGAACGTGAGGAAGAAGCCGATCGCGAAGCAGCCGGTGACGTTGATCAGGAAGGTGCCCCACGGCCACGCCGTGCCGAGCAGCCGCGACACCGCCGTCCCGACGGCGTAGCGCGCGATCGATCCGAAGAACCCGCCCAGGCCAACGAGCAGGACAGCAGTCGGTCTCACCGGCTACTTCCGCTTCAGCAGCTCGGAGATCGGGCGATCGAGGAAGCCCCTCTGCTTCTCGCGCCGCGTGGCGACGAGCCGCAGCTCGGTCCAACCCTCATCGAGGCGATCGTCGAGGGTGACGGCGCGCTTCAGCTCCTTCTGCGCCTCCTCCAGCTCGTTGTCCTGGAGCAGCGCCTTGCCGAGGTAGAGGTGGACGCGGGCGCAGTCGGGCGAGAGCTGGATCGCGCGGCGAAGCTCCGGCTTCACCTCGGCGAGGGTGGCCTTGCTCGCCGCGTAGCGCGCCCACGCCCACATCGCGCGGGGCTCGCCGGCGTCGGGGTTTTGCGCCACCGCCCGGCCGAGCGGCTCGATCGCGCCCGCGAAGTCGCGCCGCTTGAAGCGCGTCTCGCCCTCGAGGAACGCGGCCTCGGCGTCGAGGATCGCGCGCACGCGGGCCTGCTCGGACTCGGCCTTCCCGTTGCCCTCGAGCTGCTGGAGGTACTGCGCGCGCCGATCGTCGTCGCGCAGCGTGACGTAGGCCTCGGTGAGGCGCTTGAAGATGCGCTCGGCCTGCGGGCGGAGCTGCTCGAGGCTCTGCCCGGTGAAGCGGTCGGGGTGCAGCATCTTCGTCGCCAGCATGTACGCCGCCTTCACCGCCGCGGAGTCGGCGTCGCGGCGCAGGCTCAGCACCTCGAACAGGTCGCCGCTGTCGACCGCCTTGAGCTTGGCGGCGATGACCTCGCGCATGCCGGCGAGGTTCACGCCGGTCGTCGGGGCGTTGGCTGGGCGCGGGGGCGCCACCGTGCCCGGGTTGCTCTGGCGGAGGGCGGTCAGCGGCGAGGGCGCCATGCCGGTGAGCACGTCCTCGCCGAAATCGTCGCGCCGCGGCGGCTCGACCGCGCCGCCGCCCGAGGCCGCGGTCGCCGTCGGAACGGGCGTGTTCCGCACGACGGGCGGAGGCGCCAGCACCGCGGCCGGCGGCGGGGCCGGGGTCGGGCGCGCCGACTTGACCGCCTCGCCTTCGGACAGCTCGAGCGCCTCGGTGAAGTAGAGGGTGGCGATCACCGCGCGCACCGCGGGCGCCGGCTGGCCGCTCGCCTCGGCCGCCTCCTCGAGGGTCCGCGGTGACTGGAGCGCGGCGGCGATCTTCGAGTGCGCCTCGGAGAGGCCGTAGCGGGTCATCGTCGGCGCGTCCAGCGTGAGCCGGAGCGCCTTGCCCTCGATCGGTGCGAGGGCCGCCTTGACCCGGTCCGGCGGCCACGCGCCGAGGATGCCCTGGTAGATCACCCGGCGCGGCTGCACGCGCAGCGGCTGGACGCCCTCGAGGCCGACCCAGTGCTCGCCCGTCTGGAGCTGGAACTCGCCGTCGGTGAGCAGGAAGAGCCGGTGGAGGCGGCGGCGGATCTGGAGGCGCAGCGCCTCGACCAGCTGCTCGTCCTTGATGACCGCCGCCTTGACGAGCGACTGCCCGAACAGCACGCCGTCGGCGATGCAGGTGATGAGCGCGTTCTCGTAGGCCGTCGGGTCCAGCATCTTCGCCGAGAGCAGCACCTCGCCGAGCTGATCGGTGTGCTCGGCGGGGGTGACGCCCGCCGGGTAGCCCTGCCGCACGTACACGTCGGCCTGCTGGCGGCCGGAGATCGAGAGGATGCCGGTGAGGCGATCGCGATACATCGAGTACAGCAGCAACGGGAGTGGTTCGGCGACGAGCTTTCCGCTGCGGACCAGGATCATCGGAGCCTCCGCTCAGCGCCGGCCAACTTACCTCACCTCACGGCCATCGCCAACGCGCTCGGTGAAGGTGTTGGCCAGTACCTTCGCCGTCGCAGATGACGTCGAACGCACCCCGGCCGGGAGCCGTTCCAGGCGCGCGAGCGGCCGCCGGCACGCCTTCGGTAGGCCTCGACCCGCGCGTGCTAGTCTGCCTTCGGGCCATGGCGCCGCTCGTCTTTCTCTGCTTCTTCCTGTCGGGCTGCTCGGCGCTCGTGTTCGAGCTGGTGTGGACGCGCGAGCTGACGCTGGTGTTCGGCGCCACGACGCTCGCCATGTCGACGGTGCTGTCGGTCTACATGGGCGGCCTCGCCCTCGGGAGCCTGCTCGCGGGCCGGTGGGCCGACCGCCTTCGCGACCCGCTGCGCACCTACGCGTTCGCCGAGGCGGGCGTCGGCCTCTTCGCGCTCGCCGTGCCGCTCATCCTTCGCCTCTACCCGCCGCTCAACGCGCTCATGTACCGCGCAGTCGGCGACCACTTCGTCGCGCTCTCGCTGTGCCGCTTCCTCGCCACCGCGCTGCTTCTGCTGGCGCCGACGACGCTGATGGGAGCGACGCTGCCGCTGCTCGGTCGTGCGGTGGTGTCCCGGAGCGCCGACTTCGGCCTCCTCGGCACGCGCATCGGGTGGCTCTACGCGACGAACACCTTCGGCGCGGTGCTCGGCACCTTCCTCGCCGGCTTCGTGCTCCTGCCCGGCGTCGGCGTGCGCACCACCAACGCGGTCGCCGCGACGATCAACCTGTCGCTCACCGCGATGATCCTGCTCGCCCGCGCGCGCGCCCGCCGTCGCGCGGAGCGGGCGGAGCGCGAGGAGCTGCCGCCGCTCGAGGGCGCCGTCGCCGAGGCGCTCGGCGACCTGGAGCAGCCCGGTGAGCCCGCCCCGCCGCCGCCCGCTCCCGCGACGCCGCTGCAGCGACGGGTGGCGCTCATCGCGTTCGCCTTCTCGGGCGCCGCCGCGATGGTCTATCAGGTGCTCTGGTCGCGCGCGCTGGCGATCGTGATCGGCTCGTCGGTCTACTCCTTCGCGATCATCCTGCTGGCGTTCCTGATCGGCCTGGGCGTCGGCGCGGCGGCGATGGCGCGCCTGATCGCGCGCACGCGGCGCCCGGTGACGTGGCTCGCCGCCACCCACCTCGGCGTGGTGGCGATGGTGATGCTCTCGTACTTCGTCATCGACAAGCTGCCCGCCGCCTTCGTGGGGATGCTCCGCGGGAACAGCTTCTCCGTCGACGGCATCCTCTTCTCGCAGTTCCTCCTCGCCGCGCTGGCGGTGCTGCCGGCGACGCTCCTCATGGGCGGGGTGATGCCGCTGACGATGCGGATCTACACGGCGGGGATCGATCGCGTCGGCCGCGACCTCGGCGACGCCTACGCGATGAACACCCTCGGCGCGATCGTCGGCTCCTTCGCCGCGGGCTTCGTCGTGCTGCCGGTGCTCGAGCTGCAGAAGGGTCTCCACGCCGCCGCGATCGCCTCCGCGCTCGTCGGCGCGGCGCTGCTGCTCGTCGCCGAGGTGCCGCTGCGCCGCCGGCTGATCGGGGCGCCGATGGTGGTGCTGGCGACCGTGGCGCTCGCCGTCGCGCTGCCGCGGTGGGACCTCGGCCACTTCCAGGCCGGCCTGTTCCGCGTCTCGATCGCCAAGGACATCGTCGAGAGCGGCAAGTGGCCCGTCCCCGAGCTGCTCTACTACCACGACGGCATCGCCACCACCGTCTCCGTCGAGCGCTGGGGCAAGCACCTCGCGCTCAAGAACAACGGCAAGGTCGACGCGTCCAACGGCGACGACATGCCGACGCAGATCATGGTCGGCCTGATGCCGCTCCTCTTCCACCCGACGGCGCTCGACCAGCCGCCGAAGATCGCCGTGATCGGCTACGGCTCGGGCGTCACCATCGGCGCCACCACCCAGTTCCCGATCGCCCACGCCGACGTCGTCGAGCTGGAGCCCGAGATCGTCTACGCCTCGCGCTGGTTCGAGGACGTCAACCACCGGCCCGACAAGAACCCGAAGGTCCACGTCCTCGTCGGCGACGGCCGCAACTTCCTCACGCAGGGCGACAGCCGCTACGACGTGATCATCAGCGAGCCGTCGAACCCGTGGATCACCGGCGTGTCGAACCTCTTCACCCGCGACTACTGGCAGCTCGCGCAGAGGCGCCTCGCCGACGACGGTGTGTTCTGCCAGTGGGCGCAGCTCTACGAGCTCGCGCCGCGCAACATCAAGGCGATCCTGCGCACCTTCAGCGAGGTGTTCCCCTACACCTACGTCTTCTCGGCCGAGGACCTCTCGTCGGACGTGATCATGGTGGCGACGAACCACCCGCTGCGCCTCGACCGCGCGCACCTCGCGCGCAACTTCGCCGACCCGACGCTGCGCAAGGAGCTGGCCCGCGCCGACGTGCGCTCGGCCGACGACCTGCTCGCCTACCTGCTCCTCACGCCCGACGAGATCCCCGCGTTCACCGCCGGGGCCGACACGAACACCGACGACAACGCGCTGATCGAATTCGCCGCGCCGCGCGACCTGCTCGGCTACATGCACTACGACCCGTACCTCGCGCGCGTCTATGGCGCCGATTGGCCCTACGGCCGCTTCGACCCGTACCTGACCGGGCTCGGCGAGGGATCCGAGCGCGGCCGCGCCGAGGCGCACATCGCCGACAGCCTGGTGGCGCACGGCAAGCGCGCCGCCGCGCACCGCTTCATCGAGCGCGCGCAGCGCCACGACGGGGGCGAGGCCGCGGCCCGCAGCGCGCGACTGGCCGACCTTTTGGCGACAAAGCTGGTGTCGGATCCCGAGATCCCGCTCGCCACCGACGAGGACCCGCTCGACCCGCCGGCGGTCCCGGCCGGGCTGCCCGAGTCGGAGGGCGTCCGGATCGCGCGGGACTACGCGAAGGTCGAGGAGGAGATGCAGCGCCGTCGGTGGGCGCACGCGCTCCAGGCGATCCGCGACTGGCCGGAGAAGTACGTCGAGGAGGGCGGCAAGGACCTGCAATTGGTGGTCGGCTACCTGCTCTACAAGGCCGAAATGGAGGACGACGCGGTCGATCGATTGAAGCCGCTCGCCGCCGACGAGGCCTACGTGAAGCGGCGCCCCTCATTGCTGTATTACCTCGCGCGCGCCTATTACGGTGAGGCGTTCTACGAGGCGGGGGCGCGGGAAATGAATCGATATCTGGATACCGTCGGCGTGACGCCGGGCGCCCCGGGTCGATAGCCGGCCCGGGGATGGCAGGCTACTGGCCATGATGTAGACGCGGGTCATCCGCGTCGGCTTCGCGGGGGGCTCGCCGCAGACGATCTTCGGTAGCACGTCGAGACCCTCGCTGACCTTGCCGAAGATGGTGTACCTGCCGTCGAGGCTGGGCTGGGCGGCGAAGGTGATGAAGAACTGATAGCCGCTGCTGTTGGGATCGTTGGTGCGCCCCCCTTCCGTCGGATCAGAACCGCCCGGCGATATTGGCAGAGACGACGAGGAGGCTCAGGTAGGTGTCATCCAGATAGAGATTGAAGTCGGTCAGCACCACGCCGCGGTATTGCACCTTCGCGCCGAGGGTCACCCACGGCCCGCACCAGAAGTCGATCCCCCCGCCGACCTCGTAGCCGGGACCTTGCGCGAATGCGCTGAAACCATCGTCCACGCCGTAGCCGCCCGCACCGACGGTGAAGTAGGGCTGAACGAGGCCCGTGATGGGATAGAATTTGAAATCGAGCGTGAATGCCTCGAATCCGATTGTGTCTCCGACGAAGAAGTGGGGGTCCGTGCCGTGCCAGGTCGCCTGCCAATTGAACTCGAGCGCGACCACACGGCTCAGGCGCGCGCCAAAGGTGGTCTCCAAGCCGGCGCCGCTGTCGAGGAGGTTCAGCGGCCCCGACTGGCCGAGCACGAAGTTGCCAACGGGGCCGACCGCAAGGTAGAGGTGACGGCGGGCGGTCGGATCCGCCACGCGATACCGGCGGGCCGTGGGATAGGCGAGCGGCGGCGGGTAGGGCGAATAAGGGGGATACGGCGAATAAGGAGGATACGGCGGGTAGGTGTAGGGCTGCGCGCTTGCCGCGCCGTCGACGAGCGCGACCAGCACGCCGAACGCGAGCCACATCCGGGAGCCGATCCGCATCGCGACCTCCGCTCTCGTGCTGCCGGCTGCTGCCCCGGCGGCCTGAATCGTCGAGAAGCGAATCCCCGGCCATGCAATTGTGTCGCGACTGCTCCGAGGACGCGGCCGGCGCGGGCTGGGCAGGTCGAGCCGGTTAGGGCCCGATCAGGAACAACTTACTCGGTCTCGCCGCCGATCCCGATCGGCCTGCTGGAGTACGGCGCGCTCGCCAACGACGACACCGCGGCCTTCGATCGCGCATGGATCCGCACGCGCCCGCGTCCCGCGACGCTGCTGGGCACGCAGGACCTCCAGGCGCTGAGCGATCTGGGAGGGAGATTCGGCGTCATCCGAAAGATGCGGATCGTGCCGATCGACAAGAATGTCGCTTTGGCGGCGTTCGTATTGCCCGCTGCTCCCGCTGCTCGTCGCCGCGACGCCGGCCGAGGACATCCTCCGTGCGCTGCTGAAGTTGATCGCCTGAACGACGCAATCGCGGCGTGTCGCGCCTACGGGTGACCAGCGGCCGCGAGAGCCACCCGCAGCACCGCGATGATCGTCATCCCGTCGACGATCTCGCCCGACTGCACCATCGCCAGTGCTCTGGCAAAGGGCACCGGCTCGACGCGAATGAACTCCGTCTCGTCGGCGCTCGCGGCGTTCGCGGGGACGAGGTCGCGCGCCACATAGAGGTGCGCGGTCTCCTCCATCACGCTCTTCGACGTGTGGTAGGCGCCGAGGTACTCGAGGCGGCCGGGGTGCACGCGCGCCTCCTCGCCCAGCTCGCGGCGCATCGCCTCCTCGGGGCGCTCGCCCGGGTGCACGCCGCCCGTCGGCATCTCCCAGGTCACGCGCCCCGCGACGTAGCGGTACTGCCGCACGAGGAGCACCGTGTCGTCGTCGACGAAGGGGAGCGCGCCGACGCACTGGCCGCACTCGATCACGCTGTAGACGGTGGGCGCGCCGTCGGGCATCCGGACGCGGTCCTCGCGCACCGACAACCAGGGCGTGCCGTAGACCGAGCGGCTCGCCACGCACCGCCACGGCGCCGCCCACCGCTCCTCCTCCGCCACCGGCGGCGTTGCGGACGGCGCGCCCGCTACGCGCTCGCGCGGCTCGCCGACGGGATCGAGGGCCGGCCCCCGGAAGCGGCGCAGCCACGCCGCCGTCCGCCGCGGCCACCACGACTGAAAGAGCTGCCGTCGGAGGCGCTCGAGATCGGCCGGCACGTCCACGTCCCACCACGCCGGCAGGCGGTGCACGCGGAGCCCGGCCGCCGCGGCGCGCTCGAGGGTGACGCTCGCCACCGCGTCGGTGCTCCAGGGGATCTCGCGGAACAGCGACGGCTCGTCGCGCGAAAGCCCGATCGCGTGGTAGCCGCCGTCGCTCGAGGGCGCGAGGACCAGCTCGTCGTCGTCGGCATTCGCGAGCCGCGCCACCGCCTCCTCGAGAAAGACCTGCGGCAGCGTCGGTGAATCGCTGTCGACGAGGAGCACGGGCGTGCCCCGCGAGAGGTAGAAGCGCGCCGCCGCCTCGAGCCCGACGCCGAGATCGCCGGGCGGCTGCGGCACCACCTGGAAGCCCGGCGGCACGGGCGCCGCGGGCTGCCCCTCGTCGAGGCCGGCGAACGCGATCGCCGGGATCGCTCCCGCCAGCGCCGACACCTGCGCGCAGCGGTCGGCGAGCATCGCCTCGTAGAGCGCCGCCGCCTCGTCGGGCGACAGCGGCGGGCACAGCCGGGTCTTGGTGCGCCCCGGGGTCGGCTCCTTCGCCATGATCACGACGGCCACGGGGCGGGGACGGTGCGCGGTCATGGCCGCCATGCTGCCATCGCGCGCGCCGGGTGCGAAGGGCCGCGAGCCGCGGCCGACAGGAGGAGGGATCGCCGTCCGAAACCCGGACGTCTCCGTCCGGCGGCCGGACAATCCGCGCCACCGACGGTGCGCCGGTAACGGCGGCGGCGATCGCTGCCCTCGCGCGTCCGGCGCCCGGACACGCAAACGCTCCCGGTTGACGCGCTCTCCGACGGAGACACGGAGCGGGCGGCGTGCGGCACGGAAGCGGCAACGCGCGCCGCCGGCCGGGCCGCGATGGCTCGGTGGGAGGGACCGCCATGTCCGATCACGCGCCCACGCTCCTCGCCCTCGCCCTCGTCCTCGGCTGCGCCGGCTGCGCGACCGGGCCCGTCTCCCCGCCCTCGGCAGCCGACGATCTGCAAGCCGCCGGCGCCAACGCCGTCGAGCGGCGCAACTGCGCCTCGTGCCACGATCCGGGCGACGGCTCGCTCTCGGGTCAGACGGCACCGATGCGCGGCACCACCAGCTACGGGACCAACCTCACGCCCGATCCCGACACCGGCATCGGCAACTGGACCGACGAGGAGATCGTGCGCGCGCTGCGCTACGGCCTCGACGACCAGCGCCAGGCGCTGTGCGCGACGATGCCGCGCTACGCCGACCTCGGGACGCGCGAGGCGGAGGCGATCGTCGCCTACCTCCGCGGCCTCGCGCCGACGGTGCGCGAGATCCCGATCTCGACGTGCGCGCCTCCCGATGAACCGGATGGCGGCGCCGACGTTCCGGCCGATCTCGCGCTCGCTCCCGACCTCGGCGTCGCGCCCGATCTCGCGGCCGCTGCACCCGACCTCGCCCGCGCCGTCGACGCCGAGCCGCCCACCGACCTCTCGCCCGCCAACGACCTCGCGCCCCGCGCATGCGGCGTGCGCATCAACGAGGTGCAGACCGCCGGCGCCGGCGGGAACAAGGACCAGTTCGTCGAGCTGTACAACCCGTGCCCCTCGCCGATCGCCCTCGACGGCGCGAGCCTGGTCTACCGCTCGGCCGCGGGGACGAAGGACGTCGGCCTGGTCGGTTTCGCTCCGACGACGCTCGCCGCGGGAGCGTTCCTCGTGTGCGGCCAGACGCACTTCGGGGGACAGGCCGACGTGCGCTTCGGTGCGCAGCTGTCGGCCGCGGGCGGTGGGCTGGCGCTCCGCGACGGCGGCGGCGCGATCGTCGATGCGGTGGGCTGGGGCAACGCGAAGGACGCGTTCGTGGTGGGGCGGCCCGCGGGTGCGCCCGCGGCGGAACGATCGATCGGACGCCTTCCCGACGGGCGAGATAGCGGCGACAGCGAGCGCGACTTCCCCGCCACCGCGATGCCGACGCCGGGGCGCGCGAACCGCTGAGGCCGGGCGAGACTAGACGAGCGCCCGCGCGGCTCGGAGCGCGGCGGCGTAGTCCGGCTCGCTGCCGACGTTCGCGACGTACTCGACGTGGCGCACGACATCGTCCCGGTCGACGACGAACACGGCGCGCGCGAGCAGCCGGCGCCCCGGCTCGAGGACGCCCCAGGCCCTGCCGAAGGAGGCGTCCTTGTGGTCGGACACCGTCTTCACCTTGTCGATCCCGGCGGCGCCGCACCAGCGCTTCTGGGCGAACGGGAGGTCCATGCTGACCGTCCAGATCTCCACACCCGGGAGCGCCGCGGCCTCGCCGTTGAAGCGCCTCGTCTCCGTATCGCAGACCCCGGTGTCGAGCGACGGCACCGCGGAGAAGATCCGCACCCGCCCGGATGTGTCCGCCAGCCTCACGGGTTTCATGTCGTTGCCGGTGACGATGAAGTCGGGGGCCTTCTGCCCGACGCGAATCTCGGGGCCCGCGAGATCGGTCTCATTGCCGCCCCACTGGACGGCTCCCTTGCGCAGCTCCATGGCGATCTCCTCCTGTTCAGGTCGGGATGATCAGACCGCTCTCCGTCGGCTGCTCGAGCGGCCGCTCCGGAGGCGCGAGGTCGGGGATCATCTTCTCGAAGAGCCGCCGGGCGACCACCAGATCGAGGGGCGCCCGCGACGCCTCTGCAACCTGCTTCGATGCCGCGAGGCACAGCGCGGCGTCGCGCTGGTAGTCGCGGCCGCGCTCGGAGGCGGCCTGGTGCGCCCCGCGTTCGGGCAGGC
>JAJXSP010000067.1 GCA_021784515.1 Myxococcales bacterium
CCGGCTCGTGACGCGGGGCGGGCGGACGCTGGGCGTGGTCGACGGCGGGCGGGCCCGCGCCGCGGTGGGGCGCTGACCATGCGCCGCCCCGCGCGCACCCGCGTTGCCGTCTCGCCCCTCTGCCCGTGCACGCACTGCGGGTCGGGCGACGCGGAGACGCACCGATGGGCGCCCGGCCGGTGGCTCTGCCCGTGGCGGAAACACCCGTCGCCGGCGGCGCGCGCCTTCCGGGCGGCCGACGAGGCAAGGAACGAGGCATCGGAGGCCCGTGAACGGATCCGCGCGCTCCTGTCCTCCCCCGACGCGATCGACGCCGTGGTGCGGCTCTTCACCGACGATGCCGCGCCCGGCGGCCCCGTCGCCGCTGTGATGCTTTCGGACCGTCTCGCGATCATCGTCGCGTCGCCGCAGGCCCGCGCCGTCGCGACGCCCGCGATGCTTCCGCCGCACTTCGCCCGCAACCATGGATCGGAGGTTCGCCCATGCTGACCCGCAACCGCCCCGAGTCTCTCTCCGCCGTCCGCTACGCCGTCGAGGGGATGTCGCTCCCCGAGCTGGCGCGCGCCCTCCATCGCCCGCTCGCCGAGATCAAGGCGCGGGCCCGCGCGCAACGGTGGGCCGCCTCGCGCCGCGCCTTCCGCCGCGACCCGTCGTCGCTGACCCTGTACTGACCCGACGGCGCACCGTCGCCGCTTCCCGCCGCAGAGGATGCGCGCCGGCGTCGCTGCCGGCGGCGGGGCCACGAAGGAACCCAACGCGCGCCCGTCGAGGGCGCGCCAACGGCCGCGCGCGAGTCGCCCGGCGATAGGAGGCCCATGTCACCGTCTCTCAAGAACGCGCGCACCGTCGAGGATCTGGCGCGCATCGCGGACGCGCGGCGCCGTCGCCGCGGAACCAACGCGACGGCGGGAAAGGCGTCCGCCCGGCGGCGCAAGGCTGGCGATCCGATCCGCTCCGTCTACTGCGCGCCCCCGGGCCGGGTGATCATGCGCAACGTGGTGGCGGTCGCCGCCGACGGGTCGGAGGCGCTGACCCTGGACGCGCCGGTGCCGTCGGCCTGGCTGCGGCCCGATCCGTGGTCGGAACCGGGCTCCGGGCCGAAGATGCGGCGAGTGGTGTTCGCTGAGGAGGTGTTCCCCAGCTTCGCCACGGCGGAGTGGTTCGCGCGCGACCTGGCGGGGAAGGAGGCGCGGCGCGCGCGCCGGGTCGGCGCGGTCGCTCCGCCCGCGCCGGTGTCCGCCGAGGAGGCGTCGCTGGTTCCCCCGCCGGCCGGCAAGGGCCGCGCGCGCCCGCGGGCGAGGGCGTAGGCGCGGTGGCGCTTCGAGTGACGGTCGTGACGCGCCGCTCGCGCGATGGGCGGTACCGGATCCTCTCGACGGAGGATCCGGTGCGCGGCGTCCTGCTCGTGGTGGTGGCGCTGCCATCGGGCGGCGGGCGCGCCGCGGGAGCTGGGAGCGAGGGCGCAGGGCGCTGGCGGAAGGTGATGAAGTAGCAGCAGGGGAGGAAGGCAGGAGCAATGGTGGAAGGCATCGAGGACGCGGTGGGCGAGCTCGCCCCGGTGGAGCGCGCCGAGCGCGGTGGCTCGTCGTGAGACGCGCTGCCGCTGCAGCTGCACCCGCTCCGGCCGAGGAGGAGGAGCCGCGCTGGCACCGCAGCGTGACGGCGCTCTATCTCGCCGACGTACTGTGCGCGCACGCGCGCGCCGCAGCCGCTCGCCGACGAGGTGGCGCCGGCGACGTCGCCTGCCATGAGGCGCTGCTCGCCGACGCGATCCCCAGGTACGACTGCGCGGCGACGAGCGACCCGTGCGGCGTGGTCGAGCGCCACGAGGCGAAGATGGCGGCGCGGGCGCGGCTCGACGCCGACCTCGCGCGTGGGCGCTGCGGGGATTGCTGCCAGCCCCTCGGTGCGCGATGAGCCCCACCGTGGACTGGCCCTACGTCCAGCGCCTCGCCGCCGAGATCGACGTGCGGGCCGCGGCGCCCGACGAGCGCGACCGCCTCGCGTGCCGCCGGCGCGCGGTCGAGCTGCTGGCGCTCCTCGACGGGATGGACGCCGAGAGCGCGTCGCGGCTGGCGCTGCAGGGCGCGCGCGCGCGGCTGGTGGTGAGCGACCCAGGAGAGAGGCGGTAGCGATGGCGAGGCCAGCGACAGAGGACCAGGTGGCGGACGCGATCGGCGAGGCGGTGGACCGGGCGGCGGAAGTGGAGGCGCTTGCCGTCGTCAGCGAGGCCGCGCAGGAGGCGCTGGGCGCGACCTCGACGCAGCGAGAGCCGGAGCGCGCCCTCGCGCTGGCCCGGGTGACAGCGCGCGTTGCAGGCGAGGTGCTCGAGGCGGTGGAGCGGGCGCACGCGCTGCCGGACGAGAATGCCCGCCGAGGACCTGCGTGAGTCCGAGCGCGTCACCGTCGGGCGGTCCTCGCTTCCTTATCAGGATGTCAACCAACATTCGACCGTCGGGGGATTGCGCGAGCGCCTCCCCGGTGGAATGGTAGCGCCCGAAGAGAGAGCCCTGGGGCCAACCATCAAGGAGGGGCCGCATGGCCGACGAGAGCAATCCGGGCGACGAGAAACCAAGCGAGGCAGCGGGTGGTGAGGCGCAGTCGACAGCGCCGGCGATGGATGTGGTGAACGGCGAGCCGCCCGCGCCGCCCGCGCCGCGCACCCACTACAAGCATGGCCCCAACGGCGTCCGAACCGCCGTCGAGAAGGGCGAGCGGCCGGTGTCCAAGGAGGAGCGGCTGACGATGCTCGGGCGCATCCTCGACGGCCTCGACGAGCTGCTGGCCGCCAAGGCGATCGACAAGAAGGAACGCGACCGCCGGCGCCGCGCCGCCAAGGACGGCTTCAACGGCTCCTGCCTCTGGCAGTGCGCCCCCTGCGACATCATCTACGGCAAGGGCTGCGGGTGCCCCAAGTGCGGCAGCATGGAGCCGGCGATGGGCGCGAAGTGGGACTACGACCCGGCGAAGTTCCGCAAGCTCGCCGCGCGGCTCGCCTCCGACCTCCTCGCCGTCGAAGGGCAGGCCAAGTGCGGCTTCGACAAGCGGGCCGAGGCGATCCTCCCGACGCCCGAGGACCACGAGGATCTGTTCGGCGGGATCGGGGGTGAGAGCGCTGGCGACGACAGCCCCGACGACGACCCGCCGCCCACTGGGACCGACGCGCCACCGACGGGAACAGAGGAGCCGGCGCCGACCGCGACTGAGCGCGGTGAGGCGCTGGGTATTCGGCCGGTCAAGTGAAGGAGGCCCGTCAATGCCCGTAGAGCCGATCGTTGCCCTCGTCGTATTCGCGGTAGCCGTGTTCCTCGCCTTGCTGCCGCTGATCCTGCTCGCCCGCATCTCGCACTGGACGCATGAGACGCAGGCGAAGGTCGCCGTGACGAATGAGCTTCTGCTCAAGACAGCGCAGGAGATCCAGATGCTCAACGCGCGAGTCGCCACGTTGTCTGAAGGGCTGGGGCAAGAGGCGCGGCGACGCGCCGGCGGGTAGATGCGCATCGCGGCGGTCATGCTCGGCGCGGTCGCGCTGCTCCTCGTCGGCGTGGCGATCGGATGGTTCGCGCGCGGCGATATTGAGGCCCACCGTGCGCCGGCGGCGGTGGTGCCAGCGCCGGTCTACCTCACGCGTCCACCGCCGGCGGTAATCGAGCCAGCCATTCCGGGCGACGATCCGAGCCAGCCTGGCGTCGCACCCGACGACTCGGCTGGTGCTGTTGGTCACTGAAGGAGGGCTGCGATGCGCTCTGCTCTCGCCTTCGTCGCCCTCGTTGCCGGCTGCACTGCCGACAACAGCCGACCCGACGCCGGCTCCGGCGACCTCGCGCGCGTCCTCAGTGATCAGGGGCACGACGCGGCCACGGTGCCCGACCTCGCGGTGCCGGCCGGCTGCCGCAAGGACACCGACTGCAAGGGCGACCGGATCTGCGTCGCTGGGGCGTGCGTCGACCCGTTCGATCTGGCCGCGGCGCCGGTCGGCGACCTCGCCACGTCGCCGGACCTCGCCGCCAGCCCCGCCTGCGTCAACAACGGCCAGTGCGCCGCTCTCCCGCACGCCAGCGGCACCTGCAGCGCGGGGCAGTGCGCCATCGCTGGCTGTGACCCAGGCTATGCCGACTGCAACAAGCAGGCGGCCGACGGGTGCGAGGCGAACATCGGCGGCGACCCGGCGACCTGCGGCAGTTGCGGCAACGCCTGCCCGATGGGGAACTTCTGCTGCAGCGGGAAGTGCGCTGACTTCACGGGCGATGTGAAGAACTGCGGTGGCTGCGGTGGTATCTGCCCGGTCGCCAACAACGTGCCGGCGTGCGTCGCGGGAATGTGCGCCGTCGGGAAGTGCAGCGACGGCTTCGCCAACTGCAATGGGGTCGTCGGCGACGGCTGCGAGGTGGACACGCGGAGCGACCTCAAGAACTGCGGCGGCTGCGGGATGGCCTGCGCGAAGGACGCGCCAGCGTGCACGAAGGGTGTCTGCGGGTGCCCGCTCGGGTTCGCCGACTGCGACAAGAACCCAGCGAACGGCTGCGAGGTGGATGTCATCACCGACGGGAAGAACTGCGGCGCGTGCGGCAACGTCTGCCAGCAGGGCTACGTCTGCATCATGGGAGCGTGCACCTGCCCGAACTGCCAGAACGCCTTCCCCAACGCCGCGGCCGGCTGCATCAACGGTCAGTGCGTGTTCAGCGGGTGTCGGATCGGATGGGCGAACTGCGACGGCAACCCGCAGAACGGGTGCGAGGTTCAAACAAGCGGCGATAGCAAGAACTGCGGGGCGTGCGGCGTGGTGTGTCCGCAAGGAAACGTCTGTGCGGGCGCCGCCTGCGGTTGCCGAACCGCAGCAGATTGTCCGACGGGGAAGGCGTGCAAGGGAGGAGCGTGCGGCTCCGTGTGCGACGTACAAAGCCGCTGCAATGGCGGCTGCTGCCTCAATGGCATCTGCTCCGCGGGCACCGCCGAGACAGCGTGCGGAGCGAGCGGCGTGACTTGCGTCGATTGCAGCAACAACCAACTGGGGTCGCTCTGCGTCGCCGGCCACTGCGGCTGCACCGACGTCTCGCAGTGCCCGATGGGGACGGCCGCCTGCGACCCCATGCGGCAGCTGTGCAACCGCGCCTGCTCGGCGATCGTGAAGTGCCCCGTCGGGTGCTGCTCCGCGATGGCCAATGGTGTGTGCCTGACCGGCGCCGCGACGACGGCGTGCGGTCAGGACGGGCTGTGCGCCGACTGCACGAAGGTTGGCCTGATGTGTGATCCGGTCGCGTTCGCTTGTATGTAGAAGAGTCCTCAGACCCCGATCTGGTCGGTGTACGTGATCAGCAGGTTCCAGGCGTCGCCGTTCGTGGTGTCGTCGGGGTCACCGCCGTTGCCGTTGACGTTGTTCCCGATTACCAAGTAGAGCGATCCTTGTCTCGGAGGGTAGGCGAAGAACATGAACGTCACGTCGGTGCCGCCGTTGCCCACGCCGGTCAACACGGCCATCGGCCCAGAGGTTCCGCCCGCGACCGTCGTCGGGAACGGCCCCAGCGAGAAAGTCGTGAGGTTCGCGTTCGTCGGCGCCTGGTCGGAGTCCTTATCGGGCGTCGGGTGAGCGTGGCCGCTCGTGCCAAGGCGGTAGCCCTCGATCTTGACCACACGCCGCCGCCAATCCTGCGTGTCGTCGAGCGGGATCAACGGCGCGTTGCCGCTCGCATCGGAATGGAGGTTCAGAAAGGAGACGAACATCTGCTGCGTCGCAGCGAGGCGGTGCTCCGACACGCCACCCGGGTAGAGCTTGTTCGCCAGCTCGCTCGGCGTGTGGGCGTCTGCGCCGGGGGCGAGGATCGTGCCCACGTTCCCCCGAAGCATCTGCTGCGAGATGCCGCCGGCGGCCCACGCATTCTCGAGGAACGTCGCCGCCCCGTCGTTGCTCGCGGCGATCGCGTTGCCGAGCGTGTAGCCGTTGGCGACGACGACGAAGCCGAGGAAGAAGTAGTAGATGCCATTGGTCGTGTCGTCGGGCGGCACGGCATTGAGCGCGTTGGTGCGCGAGGTCTGCGCCGTGGTGAGCGCCACCGCCACCTTGGGGGCGTCGGCGAGCTTGAAGAGGTTCGATCCCGCGGTGTCGTTCGCGTCGCGCGTGAGTCGCGCCACCGTGACGGTCGGGACCCGTTGCAAGATCGCGTAGACAGCCTGGTAGACCGTCGCGCCCGAGAGGTTCGTGGACACCTGCGGTGTGCTCTGCTGCACGTAGCAGGTGCCGGCCAGCAGGATGCGCGGGACGCTCATGTTGCTGCCATTTGTGTTCGCGACCGCGTACCACGCCGACTGCACCAGAATGGCCCCCTGCGTGAGATTGTCGGGGTAGCACAGGTAGCCAGGAACCGCCACGCCGAGCGCGACCACTCGTTTGGTGAACGTCGGCGGCGAGGCGATTTGGCCGGGCAAGAACATCAACTCGGTCACCCGGTCGTCCATGCCGGCAGCATCGGCGTCGGCGGCATTCCGATCCTCCAGGCAAAGTGCCTGTCCTTCATTGGCGTAGCTCTGCTGTCCACTCATGGCGTCGTTTTCTCCTGTGTCTCGGCTGTTGAGCGCTGGTGTTGGTTATCGGGCGATTGAGTACGTCAATGCTGGGTCGGCCACGATCATCCATTGCACGCCAGCCAGCACGCGCGAGCTGAGGGCGGCCACCGCGGCGCTCATGGTCTTCGTGGTTTCGACCGAAGTGCGGACCGTATGATAGAAAGCCCCCGGTCCTGTTGCGCGCCCCCAGAAGGCGGTCGGCGCCAGCCCGTTCACGCTTCCGTAGAATCCCCGTTTTGACGAGAGGGTGGTGGGCAGGAGCGCCCACAGCTTCGGGATCTGCGCCGCGCTGGTCCAATACGCCCCGACCGTCCTCAGCCCGGTGCGGCGCCCGCTCGCCCAAATTCTCCCGTGACCCGGGGCCCTGGATTGCCAGTAGCAAGCCGGCGCCGAAGGGGGCGCCGACGCCGAGCGCCAAAAGGCGTAGTCCGCCAGGGGCTCCACGAACACGGGCAGCGCCTTGGGGGCGAAGCGGCCGACGAAGAGGGCGCGCACCGCGTCGCGGATCGCCTTGGGGGCGATGCCGACCGGCTCATCCATGAGCCGCTGGCGGTAGTCGCCGTCGCTCTCGTCGGGCATCTGGGGGAGGTGGCGGTCGAAGCCCCACGCCTTGAGCCACGGCCCCCACGCAAATCGAGGAGACTGGCCGGCGGCCATGATGCGCGTCATGTCCGCGCGGGCCCGGTTCGACATGGTCGCCAACGCGACGAGGAACGCATCCCTCACCGGGTCGATGCCACCTTGAAGATAGGCCGGCAGGAAGCGGCGCCGTAACTCGGCGACATCCCAAACCGACAATGCGCCCTCCGTCTCGTTTGGTTCGAGCGCGAACCAGTCCTCGTTTGAATCCGGGAGCGTGATCGCGTTCGTATCGGGCAACTTCATCGCGTCCTCGTTGGATCGGTCAATGCCGCTTTCGCGGCGTGGTTGCTGTGCGTCGACCGGCTCACCGGTCGCCCCCGGCCGCAGCGCCCTGCTGGAGCGCGCGGGCCTGCGCGGCGGCGCGCGCGAAGCGGGCCCGGCGGCGAGCGAGATGCTCCACGGTGCCCATCTCGGCGATGTCGTCGACCAGCTGCTGCCAAGCCTCCTCGCCGAACTCCTCGATGACGACTTCGCGGGTTGCCTCCTCGACGATGTGGCGGGGGATGCCGGGGAAGCGGTCGTAGTCGTACAGCGAGGCGGGCTCCCGGCCCGGGACGTAAATCGCGCGGATCTCCTCGCGCTCACCCTCGGGGCAGCTGGGGCCGAGCGCGGGATGGCCGGTCTCGGGGTCGAGGACGAGGTGGCCACGGGCGAAGCGCGAGACCATCTCGCGCCAGTCGGCGCGGTGCTCGGGCCATTCACAGCTCGAGCTGGCCCGCTTCAACGAGGAGAGGCTGCAGCCCTTCCGGCCGCGGAAGCGCTCGGCGAGCACCTCGAGGGTCACGTCGTCGCCGCCCTGGACGTACTGCTCGCGCGCTTCGTCGATTGGTTCGTCCGGTGTCATCTCACGCTCCCCGGTGTCTCCCCTGCCCGGTCGATGCCCTTCGATCCCACACCTGCGGTGAGGCCAGCGCCGGCACGGCTGGCGAGCCGGTCCAGCGCGCGGGCCATGACGGCGGCCCTGTACTCGCGCCGCTTCTGCACCCAGCCAAGGCGGCAGCACTTCCGGCGCAGCGTCGTCAAGCTCGCGCCGCGCAAGGACTTGAGCGCCTCCGCCAGTTCCCGGAGGCTGCGGTCGCCGAGGACGTAGATCAGCTCCGGATCGAACCCGCCCGCGAGCCCGATTCCACACGTCGGGCACGGTGTCAGTGCCTTCCGGCCGGTGTCAGGCGCGGGGGCCGGCGGTGAGACCTGAGCGCTCACGGAGCGTCCGATCCGCCCTGTGTCGCCGGGTCGCAGCGGGTCGCGACGCTGGCGGCGCGCAGCTCGGCGATTCCCTTCTCGGCCTCGTCGATGATCCTGCCGACCAGGGCGCGGAGCGGCGATCCAGGAGGGAGCTTGGGCAGCTCGCGCCGCATGAGGGCGGCGAGCGAGGCGAGGTGGTCCAGGGCGGTGATCATCGTCTCCTCGCGCCCTCACGGGCATTGGTGGCCGGCACCGAGTCGTGCGCGGCGATCGCGTCGGCGAGCAGCCGCGCGAGCCCCGTCAGGTGCTTACAGGGCCGGCTGCCGCGGCTGAACGTCATCGACGGGCACGAGCAAGCCACCCTGCCGTCGGAATCGCGGGTCAGGAGGTAGATCACTCCCGGTCGCGTGAGCGACGGGAAGAACGCGAGCGTCACCGGCGCGCTCATTCGGAGTCGTCCCTCTCGTCGCTGCGACGTTGCGCCACGTCGAGCGGTCGGCGCGGCGTCTCGGCGCGGGCGCGTCTTTCCATCTCGCGGGCGGCTTCCTCCCACGTCGTCCTGCCGTCGGACGCAGCCCTCATCACCGCCAGCGGCGCCAGCGCGGCGAGGTCGAGGAGGGCCTTGACGGCGACCCGGGCCGGCTGCGCGGCTACGAGCGGAAGCTGCGCACGGCGCTGGGCGCGCTCGCGCCTGTTCCGCTCCAGTTGGGCGGCAATGTCAGCCGCAACCGCGCGCTGGCGTTCGGTGGGCGCGCTCATCCGATCCTCGCCCATTCGGGCCAGTCGGCGACCTCGATCTTGCTGAACTTGTCGCCCGACAGGCTCACCGTCCCGAGGTCGAACTCGTCGGCGTAGCGCCCCTTCGATGCGTCGAAGTCGACGAGGCCGCAGTAGCGAGCGCGCTGCCCGTCGAGGCGCAGCTTGACGGGGTTGATGTACGTCGGCCAGAGGTGCGGCGCCGTGCGCTCCACGTCGAGCGCCTTGGAGAGCATCACGGCCTGCGTCGATGCCTTCCACACCTCGCTCGCGCCCTGGAAGTCGTCACCGAGCAGGATGATCTGCTTCGCCTTCCGCTCGAGCTTGCGGACGTGCGCGATCATGGTGAGCGGCTTGCCCGCCTTCCCGACGGCAGTGCGGATCATCGAGGCCGCGCGGCGCTGCGCCGCGGTCCCGTCGCCGTCCGCCTCGGCGTCGAGGAAGTGGAAGTGGTCCAAGAGCACGAGGTCGGCCTCTTCGGCGACCTGCGCGAATGCGCGGGCAAAGTCCATCGCCGAGAACTGGTCAACCCGGTAGAACGTGAACAGCGTCCCGAGCTGGCGCTGCAGCTCGGCCTCGGCCTCCGCCTCGAATCGGTCGCACAGGTCGTTGAGGCGGCCGTAGTACCAGTCGAGGAAGTTCCAGCGACGCGCCGCCTGGACGCGGTCGCCTCTGGAGAACACCATCCCCGACAGCAGATTGAACTTGATCCGCCGCTCGATCTCCCGGTTGGCGGCCTCGAGGAAGAAGGCGAACACGCGCTTCCCGTTGGAGGCGTTGTGCTGCGCGATGATTTTCGCCAACTCCGTCTTGCCGACGCCGCTGGCGGCGCCCACGAGCAGCTCGTCGTCGGGCAGGATGCCGCCGAAAGCGCGGTCGAGGAACCCGATCCCGAATGGCAGCGCGCGCGCCACCAGCGCCTCGCGCGCCGCACGCTCGCCGCCGACGCGCTCGGCCGCGCTCACGAAGCCGACGGAGCGCGACACGGCGCCGCGCGCGAAGTCGAGCAGGTTCACGCCGCGCGCGTGCAGCTCAGCCAGGTCCTTCCCCCCCTCGGGCCGGATGCGTACCACCGGCCGCGCACCGAGGCGCTCCAACTCGTCGCCGATCTTCCGTGCGGCCTCGTCACCGGGAACGTCGGCATCGGTGGCGATCATCACGCGCTTGCCGGCCATGGGGAGCGTGTAGAGCGCCGCGGTCGCCTGCGTGCCAGCGATCCCGACGATCGCCGTGCTCTTCGCGCCTGCCATCCCGACAACGGCGGCGAGGGTGTCCGACAGCCCCTCACAGACGACGACGTTGGCCGCGTCCTTGACCGCTGCCGGGTCGCCGAACAGCCCCGCTGCCGACTGCCCCAGCACTCGGAAGTCGTGCGCTTTCCCGGGTTCCAGGTTGCGCGCCTGGATCCCGACGATCCGCCCGGCGGCATCCCGCATCGCCACGGCGAGGCGCATCCCACCCATCCAGAGAGCACGCTCCCCTCCTCCCTTCGGTCCGCCGAAGTTGCAGCCAGCGAAACAGGCGACGCGAAGAGTGCCGTCGGCTCCCCGTGACAGGCTGCAACTCGGATGGGTCTCGGAGTGGAGCGGACAGCGCACTGAGAGCCCGCCGCCGGACTGGCGCTTCCACGGGCCGGCGATGCCGAGGAGGTCGACGACGCGCTGCGGGTCGGAGAGCGCCCGCTTCACTTCATCGCGGAGTCGGTCGCGGTCGACGGCGATCATGCGCGTGCCTCGGAGCCGCGCTGCGCCTGGACGTACTCGCGGATGATGGCGCGCTCCTCGTCTGTGGGCATCCCGTCGAGGTGCGGCAGTCCGCACCGCGCGCGCGTCACGTCGTCCTTCGCGAGTTTCGCCACCGCGTCCTCGAGCGGGATCGGGCGCGGCTTGATTTCTTGGGGCTCTGCCGCGGCGGCAAGAGCGATCCACGCGTCGAGGTTGGCGCCGACGTCGCGGCCGGTGAAGCGCTGGCCCTTCGCGGTCTGCCAGGTGCCACCCGCGGCGAGCATGGCGCCGACCTTCGCGGCGACCTCGAGACACGCGGGGTTCTTGCGCAGCCTGTCGAGCTTGAAGGTGCCGCCCTTGTCAGGATGGCACGCGACGAAGCTGCCGTTGCTCGTCTCGGCGATCGCGACGAGCAACTCGTCGCGGGTCGCGTAGAACTTCGCCTTGGCTTTCGGCGAAACGAGCGCCAGTCGGGGCGGCGCGGCAACAGCCGCGTCCGCAATCTCCTCTTCCGCTGTTCGCTGTTCGCTGACGCTGTACGCTGTACGCTGTACGCTGGCATCGCTAGGGGTAGCGGAAGCCCTATCGGAAGGGGTATCAATAGGGGTATCGGAAGGGGTATCGATCGCAGTTCCAGCGGGCGGCGGCGACACCCTACCGAAGGTGCGATCCCACTCCTCGCGCATGGACGGTTGCCCGTCCTTCCCGGGCGTGTCGAGGTCGCACGCGGCGAGCAGCGGAGCGATCTGCTCGTACTTGAGCGGCGACTCGGGCAACTCATGCCAGAGCGAGAACCAGCCTGCGAGTGTCTTGTACGAGCGCACCGGGGCGGGCGGCTCCTCCGGGTCCGGCAGCCCGAAGATCCGCACCATGCAGCGGTCGGCGTCCACCGCGATGCGCTTCTTCCGCACCAGCCCGGCGAGCGCGCCCTCTACCTCGCCGACGGTCAACTCCGTCACGCTCACCAGCATGAGCACGTCGGCCTCGACGAGCCCCGGTAGCGCCGTCGAGAACGGCCCCGTGCGCAGGGCCAGCAGGACGATCTTCTCGTCCTTGGACAAGCTCTTCAACGTGCCGCGCCACTCCCGGCGCCAGACGTAGGCGTAGCGCGTGCTCATGGGATCCTCGTGGCGGCGGTGAGAGGGCGCCCCTCGTCGAGCGCGAGGCGGATCGATCCGGCGCGCTGCTGCACCTCGACCAGCAGGCGGTCGAGGCGGACGCGATCGGCGTCGGTGAGGTCGGCGAGGCGGCCGCGCAGCTCGACGGTGAGCAGGTGGTCGCGGGCGGCGCCCAGGGCGCCTATGGCGGAGTGCCGCCTCACGCGCACACCTCCACCGGCGGGAGCGGCGAGCCGATGACCCGAGCCACCTCGCCCAACTCGACGATCGCCCGGTAGACCTCGCGGCGCACCGCCTTGGCGGTCTCGGGATCGAGCCGCCGCCCCGCGACGGCGAGGGCGAGGTCGGCGACGACCGCACGCACGTCGCCAGCTACGATCAGGACGTCGGTGTCGCGGCGGTCAGCCACGGCGTCCCCCGGCGATGCGACGGCCCGCCCTGCCACGCTCGAGCGCGTCGAGGGCCGCTGTGGAGGTGGCCGGGCGCGGGCGCTCGGAAAGGTACGCCCGCACGATTGATGGTCGGAAGAGGAGGCGGCGGCCGTCGCGCACGCCGAGGGCGGCCAGCTTCTTGTCCCGCGTGAGGCGCATGCGGGCCGCCGCTGGCGACGACGCGATGATTTCATGGAGGGGCGCGAGTCGATCGTCTGTGGACGCCGACCCGAGGCGGTCCATCAGCGCCTCGCCGACGGCTTTGCGTGCGGCTCGCTCCACCAGCTGCTCGAGTTGGTCGGCCGTCAGCGCGTAGACGCGCACCTCGGTCGGTGCGTGTGCGCTCACCGCAAGGCTCCGGCGGAGGCGACGGCGCCCGCCTCGGCAGCAGGCACCAGCAGGGCGTCGAGCGCGACGCCAAGCTCGCGGGCGACGGCTTCCGCGACGCGCAGGGGGACCGGGAGGCGGCCTCGCGCCATCCCGGAGAACTCGCTCTCGCCGACCCTGATCCGACGGGTCAACTCGCGCTGCGAGATGCCCAGCCGGGCGATCTCGGCGACAAGAGATGGTCGATGAAACGGGCGGGTGGTCGGTCTGGAAATCCTCGGCACTGCGCAACCTCGGGTCGTGCCGAGCCGGACCAGCACCACCTTCGGTGCTCAGGTCCCTGCTCAGCGTGTCCCGAGGTCCGGCGGGGGGAGGAAGCCCGCAGTACGTACCCTCGTGTGGCTGGAGCGTTGCGCTCTGTCGTGGGCTCGCCGCGCGGGCGGGTCCAACGTGATATCAGCCTGGTAACTTCTTCGTGTTTTGTGGCAACTCCCACGAAAAAAGTCAAGGGCTAACTTTGAGAATTTTGTCGAGCCTCAAGCCGACGCTGCAACGCAGCACGTTCGCGCTGCACTGCAGCAATCCTGCATCCTCCCGGTATCCACCGCCGGCGTTGCGATCTGCTCGCAGCCGTGCGCCTTCACGGTGTACGGGCGCGCCGTTCGCGGCTGTGCGCTCGTTGGCGAACCGGCAATCCGAATCGGCCACTGCTGACGCTCGACGGGAGCGTCGCGCGCAGCCGGCCGCTCTCGAACACCCACAGCTCGCCCGGGGTGCCCGCGATCCACCGCTCGTTGGTGGTGAGCGGCAGCGTCGCCACGATCGCCACGCGATCGCGCGGCGCGGAGACCCGCGAGAAATCGACCCGCAGCTCGTCGTCGGCGAGCGCCGCCTCGCCGAAGGGCGCCTGCCGCACCAGGTAGTGCAGGCGCGAGGCGCAGCGCGCGTAGAGGAAGCGCCCGTCGCCGAGCAGGAAGTTGAACACGCCGCCCTCACCGAGCTCGCCACCCAGCTCGGCGACCGCGCGCCACAGCTCGCTCGGCCGCGACGGGTAGTCGGGGAAGCGCCGCCGCAGCGCCTCGAGCAGCACGCAGAAGGCATGTTCGCTGTCGGTGTCGCCGATCGGACGGAAGCGCCCCAGCTTCCGTCGGTACACGTCCTTCACCGTGCCGTTGTGCGCGAACACGAAGTGCCGCCCCCACAGCTCGCGCGCGAAGGGGTGGGTGTTGGCGAGGCTGCGCGGGCCGCGCGTCTTGCGGCGCACGTGGCCGATGGCGAGCAGCGTCTTTATCGGGGTCTGGGCGAGGAAGCGCGCCAGCGGGCTCTCGGCGGCCGGCGCCGGCTCGAGGAACACGCGCGCGGCGTGACCCTCGTAGAAGGCCAGGCCCCAGCCGTCGGCGTGCGGGCCGGTGTCACCCCCGCGCCGCCTCAGGCCGGAGAAGGAGAATGCGATGTCCGTGGGGACGTTGCACTCCATTCCCAGAAGCTCGCACATCGGCGCCTGACGATAGCAGGGGCCGTCGGCATTCGCTAAGGCGCAGGACGGCCGGCCGCGCGCGGGGCCCGCCGCCGACGGGCGACGAGCCCGCCCATGCCGGCCAGCGCCACGCCGAGCCCGCCGCCCCACAGCGCGTAGGCGGCCGGCATCACCTCGACGGTGTAGCGCGGCTCGACGTAGAAGGTCCAGGCGAGCACCACCGTGCGCGCGGCGAGCGCCACGAAGAGCACGAGCGCCAGCCCGCGCGTGCGCCGCCCGAGCGCGAGGAGCGCCGCGCCGAGCAGCATCCCGACGGTCAGCACCTTCGCCAGCCACTCGAAGCCCGGCGCCAGCTTCGCGTACAGCGAGAGCCAGGGGCGCCAGCGCGGGTCGCGCAGGATGTCGTCGTGCGCGTTGACCCAGACCCGCCACGCCCGCCGGAGCGGCAGCGTGAGCCACACCGTGCGCGGCGCCTTCGCCCGACGCTGCGCCGCCACTCTTGTGAACCCCTCGTGCACCCGCCCGGAGATCCCCTCGCGGCGGCGGAGGTCGAACAGCTTCTCGACGGCGGCGCGCTCGGCGGCGTCGGAGAACGCCTCGGGCGGGTAGTCCTTTGTCGACTGCGGGCAGCGCTGCCCGTCGTAGAAACAGAAGCCGTAGCGCGGGATGGTCGCGCCGTCGGCCGACCAGGTCGCCATCCAGTCGTGATAGCCGGTGTAGAAGAAGAACGGGTTCGAGTAGCGATCGACGAAGGTGCCGGTGAGGTAGGGCTTGCCGAAGCGGTACAGGTTGCGCGCCGGCCACGCGCCATAGGCGAGCACGAGCCCGACGAGCGCCAGCCCCGCCAGCTTCGCGCGCTCGGCCCACGCCACCTGCGCGACGAGGAGCGCGGCCACGAAGCCCGCGCCGACCGCCAGCCCGTCCTGCCGGATCAGCACGCCCAGCCCGGCCACCGCGCCGGCGAGGAAGAAGCGCAGCCGCGCGCGCCGCTCCTCCCTCGCCGACGGCACCAGGAGCGCCAGCGTCACCGTCGTCGTCGCCGTCGCCAGCGTCTCGGTGAGCGCCGCCACCGGCCACTCCGCGGTGAACGGGCAGAGCGCCACCCATGCCAGCGCCAGCAGTCCGGCCACCCGCCCGCCCAGTCGTCGTCCGAGCCACCATGTCACCAGGCCCGTCACGAGCAAGTCGATTGCCGTCTGGACGCGCGCGAGGCGCTTCCACCCCGGATCGAGATTGTGGTCGCCCTGCGCGACGGTGAGGAAGAGCGGGTAGCCGGGCAGTCGCGAGAAGTGCAGCGGGGCCGGCGGCGGGCCGAGCGCATAGCGGTGGTGCACGCGCAGCTCGTCGGCGAGCTTGAAGTAGCCCCAGCTGTCGGCGCCGGCGAACGACCAGTCGCGGTTGATGCGCAGGCGCACCGCCGCCCCCGCGGCGAGGAGCGCGATCACCAGGAGCGCCTCGACGATCGCGGGGGCCCGACGCATCGGCGCTCCTATCTACCACAGCGCGGGCGTGGTTATATTCGTCTCGGATGCGCGGCCCGACGCTCGACGTCGGGCGATGAGGTTGAGAGGAGATCCCATGTCCGAATCCGAAAAGCCGCCCGAGGAGCCCGTCCCAGACGAGCCGGCCGCGGGCCCCGACGAGCCCACCGACCTGCCGCCGCCTCCCTCGATGCGCGACTTTCGCAGCGCCGAGGAGCTGGAGGAGGTGTTTCGCGTCGGCAACGAGATGGGCGTGCGCGCGGCGATCGACGAGATCCTGGCGCCGGCGGGCATCGAGGCGTTCCGACACGACCGCCAATCGCACGCGCTGCCGATCCCGGCCGCGCTGCCCGGCGAGCTGAGCGTGGCGGTGGATCGCAGCGTCGCCGAGACCGCGCGCCAACTGCTCCACGAGGCGCTCGCCGACGGCGTGCTGCCCGACGGCCGGGTCGTCGGAGGCGAAGGGCCCGTCGCGGTCTGACTTCGATCGCGCCGCTCACTCGGCGGCGAGCAGCGGCTGCAACCCGTGGCGCGCCGCCCACCGCACCAGCCCCGCGAGCGAGTGCACGCCGAGCTTGTGGAGAATTCGTTCCCGGTGGGTCGAGACCGTCGCGCTGCTGATGAACAGCCGAGCCGCGATGGTTTCGTTGTCGATGCCCCGCACCAGCAGCTCGAAGACCTCGCGCTCGCGCTCCGACGGCGTCCCGTCGGGCAGCGAGCCGTCGAACAGCACAACGTCGGGCTGGCGGTCGTGCAGCAGCGCGAAGCACTGGCGCGCGCGCTCCGCCTCGCCGGCGACCTCCAGATCCGCCTCTCCCGAAATCAGCGCGCGGAGCCCGAGCCGCAGCAGCGGAACGCCGTCCACCAGCAGGACGCGGGTCACCATGCCGGACTTCGATGCCTGCCGGCGACCCTCCGATTGGTCGGCCGCACGCCCGACGCCGGCCCCTCCTCGGTGGTTTTGCGAGCCCCGGGCCCCTCCAAAGGCGAGCGTCCGCGGTTCCATGGCACCTCCATTGCTGCCACCAAGGTCAGCAAGCCACGCCCCTCACCGGGGAAAGGAGACGTTCACAATGGCCGAGAAGGAAAAGGGCAAGGGATCGATGACCGTGAAGGAGGCTGGCCAGAAGGGCGGCGAGAAGGTGGCCTCGGAGCGCGGTCGCGAATTCTATGAAGAGATCGGGAAGAAAGGCGGCGAGAAGGTCGCCTCGGAGCGCGGGCACGCGTTCTACGAAGAGATCGGCAAGAAGGGCGGCGAGAAAGTGGCCTCGGAGCGCGGCCACGAGTT
>JAJXSP010000511.1 GCA_021784515.1 Myxococcales bacterium
AGCGACCGAGGCGTACTTTCCGTACGGTGAGGGAAGCGGCGAGGACGTACGCGACGAGATGCCGCCAAGGCTGCGCCGCAGCAGGGACTTCAAACCGTTCGGTGTTCGAGGGGCCACGCCGACGGTGGCGCAACAAACCGACTTCAGTGGCCGCGGTGGTGCGCGACGAGGAGCGTCGAGGTGTCGAAGTGCAGGCAGAGCAGGAGCGTGAAGAGGCGGCGGCAGGTCGGGTGATCGACCCCGAGCGGCTCGCACAGGGCGAGCAGGACGTCGGCGGCCTCGTCGTGGCTCAGGCGCTTGGCGATGTCGAGCGCCTCGAGGCGCGGCGCGGGCGCCGGCGGGCGGGCCGCGCTCATGTCGCGGCAGATGGCGAAGTACCCCTGGAAGTGCGGCATCATCGTGCCGAGCGGCAGGGTGAGGCGGAGCGAGGGGCCGCCGGCGTCGGGCGCGGCCTCGAGCACCGTGTCGCCGCCGACGAGGCGGATGGTGAGGCGCTGCGGCACGCCGTCGCCGAAGCGGTGGTCGGCCAGCAGGTCGTGCACGATCTGCCGCCACTCGCGGCGGCGCTCGGCCGTCGCCGCCTGCCAGAGGGCCTCGTCGATGCGGACGTCGGTGAGCGGCACCGGGCGATTCTAGATCAGATGCAGTGCACGTCGAGGAGCGGGCACCGGGTCGCGGTGAATGAGCCCTTGAGACAGCAGGAAGCGTTCACCGAAGAGACGGACACTTCGCCCGCGACGTCGCCGTGGACATCGGTGTTCCTCGGCGGCGGCGTGTGGAATTCGAGATTCCCTTCGCCACGGCATCACCGCCCTTGACGAACTGGCTCTGGAAGGTTCCCTGCCTGCACCCACCAGCGACGAGCGTGAGCGCCACGCAAAAGACCGAAGGCATTACGATGCTCCTCGAGGGCGTAGCGGCAATGCCGTTCAGATAAGGACCTTTCGTGGCCGTGACCGTGACCGTGACCGTGGCCGTGGCCGATCTCCCAGCCACGGAAGAAGCCGGCTACGTCCACGTCCACGTCCACGTCCACGGCGCCTCGCTATCTGAACGGCATTGGGCGTAGCGGGGCGTAGCCGTGGGCGCGGACAAAGTTGATGTGCACGCCCTCGCAGGCGGCGTGGTGGACGCAGTCACGGCAGCGGCGCGATCGCGTGGTGTAGCCCTCGACGATGAAGCGCGCGGTGAAGCGCGCGGCGTCGAGGCGGCCGTCCGGTCCAAACAGGCTCGCGTCGAGCACATGCGGGCGTGGGCGCGGGACGCGACCGGAAAGGCAGGCGGGGATGTTCTCCGTCGCGGCGGCCTCGCTGCCGGGGAGTCGGGAAAGGGCCGCGAAGAAGGCCGGCAGATCGACGGCGCGCTCGTGGGCGACGGTGACACGCTCGTGGTTCTCGACGGCGAGCACCAGCCGGGCGAGGACGGCGGGCGGCGGATTGTCGAGCAGCCGCGCCGACAGCGCGGGATCGAGGTGCACGCCAATCGCGAAATCGCCCTCTACGGACATCAATTGTTCGAGCGCCGCCGGGGTGGCAGCCTCGGCGCGAATCACCCGCTTGTTCGCCAGCTCGTTCGGGAGTCCCGAGTAGTCGTCCAATTGAAGGATCAATTCCCGGCCGGGCAGCCGCTCGGCGACAACGCGCGCCGAGGGCAGGTCGGCGGCGATCACCCACAGTGCGTCGGGCGGATAAGGGGGTTGGTCCTGCGGTGAGCGGGCGCGGAAAATGGGAAATCCCCGGTTCGCGATCCCCTCGATCGTGGAATCGAGCGCGCCGCAGAGCTGCGCCAGATAGCACTTCGAGCAGCGGTCGGGCGATTTGCACGACAGCGGTGTTCCCCCGTCGAGGAGGGCGTCGAACTCCTCGCTTCGCCCGCGCACCTCGTCGTGGAGCTTGTGGGGATCCTGGATGAGCGACTCGAAGCCTTCCAGGTATTGCGGGGGAAAGCGATTGAGCCACACGTGGAGGTCCGGGCGCTTCGCGTATTCGAAGGCGGCCTGCAAATGCGGCCAGGCCTCCTCGAGGTCGTAGAACAGGGGGGCAAGGCCGTCGTGGAAGGCGCGGCCGAAGGGGATCACCTGCAGGAGATCGAACTCGCGCACGCCCACCGCGATCAACCGGTCGAGCATCTCAACGAGGTGCTTCACGTTGGCGCGGTTGATGACGATGTCGACGTTGACGATCGGCCGGCCCTCGCGCCGCCCGCAGGCGAGCGCCGCCTCGAGGCCGCGCATCTCCTCGTCGAAGGCGCCGGGGACGCCGACGAGCGCGTCGTGGATGCGGGCGTTGGGGCCGTGGACGGAGAAGGTGATTTCGTCGAGGCCCGCGGCGACGCAGCGCTGGAGGAACTCGGGGTAGCTGAACCGGCGCCCGTTGGTGACGGTCTGGACGTGGCGATAGCCGAGGCGGCGGCCGAGGGCGACGAGCTCGACGAACTGGGGATGAATGGTGGGCTCGCCGCCCGAGAGGATGAGCCGCGTGGCGCCGCGCCGGCGTCCCTCGACGAGCTGCGCCGCCACCCGCGCCGCGCCCACGTTCGACCCGTCGTGCGCCCCGGAGTCGAGGCAGAAGAGGCAGCGGTTGTTGCACTGCGCGGTGAGCCGCACCCATTGGCGCCGCTCGTGCGCGGCCTCCTCGTGCTGGGTCACGCGATCCGGGTCGAGGCCTCGCCCGGGCCCGGCACCTCCTCCGCCTGCGTTCGCTGCGCTCACCGCTTCGCCGGCTCCGGTCGCACGAAGGGCGACGATAGCACGCTCTCCGACGGGAATCGGGCGGCCGCGGCCGCCGCTCCCGCCCGCCGCCGGGTTCGGAGTAGACTCGCCCCGTTGCGCGCGGCACCGACCAGGAGGGCCCGATGAGCGGGCCGCTGTCCGGAACGCTCGCCGTCGTCACCGGCGCGGGGCGCGGCATCGGGCGCGCCATCGCATGCGCGCTCGCCGAGGCCGGCGCCGACCTCGCGCTGTGCGCCCGCACGCAGGTCGAGCTCGACGAGGCGGCGCTCGCGGTGCACGAGGCGGGCGGCGGCGCGGTGGACGTGCTGGCGGTGCGCTGCGACGTGGCCGACTCGGACGACGTGGCGCGCTTCGCGGCGCAGGTGCGCGCGCGGGTCCGCGACCCGATGGTGGTGGTGAACAACGCCGGCTGGGTGGCGCGCGGGCGGATCGACGAGCAGCCCGAGGAGGTGTGGCGGCAGGTGGTGGAGATCAACCTCGTCGGGGCCTACCTGGTGACGCGCGCCTTCCTGCCGGCGATGCGAACGGCGCAGCAGGGGCGGATCATCAACCTCGCCTCGATCAGCGGGCGCCTGGGGACCCCGTCGCTCTCCGCCTACTGCGCGGCCAAGCACGGCCTGGTCGGGCTGACCCGGGCGCTGGCCGAGGAGCTGCGCGGCGACAACATCCAGGTCAACGCGGTGTGCCCCGGTTCGGTGGACACGCAGATGCTCGCCGGCTCGGGCTTCGTGCCGCAGATGTCGCCCGAGGACGTGGCGCGCGTGGTGCGCTTCCTCGCCGTCGAGGCGCCCGCCGCGATGACCGGCGCCTGCCTCGACGTCTTTGGCTGAGCCGCACGCCTTTCGTGCGCTCGGGGAGGTGGCGGCAGTGGCGGTGGGGCTGCTGGAGGAGGCGCGCGGCTCGTCGTCGCGGGATGGATCCGGGCCTCCGGAATCGAAAGGGGGAGCGACCGAGCGGCCGTTCCCCCTTCCGGCGCCGAGCCGACGGGCGCTCCGCGATGGCGCGGGCGCTCCGTCAGCGTCGCGCTACTTCTTCTTGCCCTTCTTGGCCGGGCCCTTCTTCGGGGCCGGCTTCTTGGCGGCGGCCTTCTTGGCCGGCTTCTTGGCGACC
>JAJXSP010000512.1 GCA_021784515.1 Myxococcales bacterium
GCGGAGGCGCGCGGCCGCGTTGCACCGGATCGACGGCGCGGCGATTCCCCGGTTGGGCGCCGCGATGAGGGACGTCTTCGGCCGCCCGATCCCCTGTTATCGGATCGCGCCGCGGACTCGCATTCTCTCGGTGAGGCGCATCGACGGGCGCGACGCGCTGGTCGTCGACGCGGGATTCCCGGATTGGCTCGACGACCGCGAGCTGCGGGCGGCGCTGGCGCACGAGCGGGCCCACCTCGAGCGGCGCGACCTCGCGCTGCGCCCCCTTCTCTACGCGCTCCGGGTGGCGCAGCTGCACGCCCCGTTCGCGCTCGTCGAATACCGGCAGCTCCTCGTCGACTCCGAGGAGGATTGTGACGCGCGGGCGGCCAGGGCGACCGGCACCCCGCTGGCGCTCGCCGCGGGGTTGTTGAAGGCGCAGGGTGGCCCGCCCGCCGCGCGCGAGGGCGAGACCGTCCTCGGCCGCGCTCACCGACGGATCGAGCGACACGCGCGCTCGGTGTGGCTGCGCCGGCGCGTGCGCCGCCTGCTCGATCGGGCTCCCGTCGCGCCGGGTCAATCATGGGTATTTCCGGCGACGGCGGTCGCGCTCGCGGCGCTTTTGCTGGGGGTGGTGTGAACATGATTGGCAAGCTGCGCGGCGGGGCGACGTGGGCGGCGATCTTCCTTGGCACCGTCGGTGCGCTCGCCGCCGCGGATCGCATTCCCGAGCGGATCGCGGCCAGCCGGGGAGAGCTGCCGATTCGCTATCGCAGCCTCGCCGACATCGAGGGAGCGCTCGGGGTGCGGCTGGGCTATCCATTCTTCTTCCCCGAACGGCTGGAGTGGCCCCCCGCGGTGCTGCTGGGGCGCCGCCGGCCATTGCAGACCTACGCCGAGGTCCGCGAGCGCGGCCAGCCCATCGAGGCGCCGCCGACGCTGGTGATCCGTCAATGGGCGGGCCGCGGCGATCATTTCCACGCCGCGCCCTGTTTCGTTCCCGCGGGCGGCGGCCGGCTCGCGCTGCGCGGCGGGCGGGTCGCCAATTGGGTGCAGGGCCGCGACGAAACGGGCCGCGCGATCTACCAGGCGCGCGTCGAGCGCGGCGCCCTCGTGACCGAATTGACTGCCCGCCTCGAATGGAACGAATTCCGCCTCATGGTGGAGAGCCTGGAGCCCTGAGGATGCGCAAGCGGTCGCTCCAGAGCCGCATCCTCATCCTGGTTTCGTTCGGCATCGTCCTGCTCTTCGCCACCATCGGGACGGCCAGCTACCTCACCGTCGCGTCGAGCATCGATCGCCTGCTCCACGAGCGGCTCGTCCTCGCCCAGGCGACCGCCGACAACCTCGAACGCTCGCTCCAGCTCGGCCTGCGCCGGCTCGGCAACACCGTCGGGCCGAGCTTCGATCCGTCGGACGGACTGGCCGCCGAGCGGCGGGCCATGCAACAGGCCAGTTGGGACTCCCTCTTCGGCGACACCGTCTTCCTGCTCGACGCCGAGGGCCGCTTCGAGGTGGACACCGCGCCCGAGCGGGGAACGCGCATTCAGATCTTCGTGCCCTATCCGCGAAAGGAGGCGGAGGATGCCCGTTCGAATCTTGCTGGTCGATGACCACGCATTGATGCGCGAGGGGATCAAGGCGCTGCTCGCCACCGAGCCGTGGATTGACGTGGTGGGCGAGGCGGCCGACGGGCTCGCCGCGATCCGCGAGGCCGAGCGGCTCGTTCCCGACGTGGTGGTGATGGACATCGCCATGCCCGGGCTGGGCGGCCTCGAGGCGACGCTCGAGCTGCGCGCCCGGGTGCCGCACGCGCGCATTCTGGTGCTCACGCAATACGACGACCGCGAATACGTGCACCGCTTCCTCAAAGCGGGGGCCGCCGGATACGTGCTCAAAAAGGCGGTCGGGAGCGAGCTGTGCGCCGCCATTCGCGCCGTCGCCGATGGGCAGTCGTTCCTCTATCCGCCCATCGCGGCCAAGGTGCTCGAGGACTACGTGCACGCGCCGAAGCGCGACGCCGGAGAGGACCAGTACGAGCGGCTGACCGCCCGCGAGAAACAGGTGCTCAAGCTGATCGCCGAGGGCAATACCAGCCGGCGCACCGCCGATTTGCTGTGCATCAGCGTCAAGACGGTGATGGGCCACCGCGCCAACCTGATGGAGAAGCTCGACCTCCACAATCAATCGGACGTCGTGCGATTCGCGGTATCGAGAGGATTGATCCGGGTGGATTGATCGCCTCGCAATCCGCCGACGCATCCCTGCGACTCCTGCCGAGCGAAGCGACCGCGGGTCGGCGGAGCGAGCGAGAACGTTGCGATTTGCGGTATTTTCGCTGTGACTTCTTGATTGCCGTCACCTCGGGGCCAATCCGGCTCCACTACCGTTTGCCCACTTCGTGCCGAGTGTGACCGCATGCAGAATTGCTGGGAGTTCAAGCGATGTGGCCGTGAGCCGGGCGGCGCCGGCGTCGCGGAGCTGGGAGTCTGTCCCGCGGCGATCACGAGCGAAGCCCACGGCGCCAACGGTGGCGAACGCGGCGGGGGGATCTGCTGGGCGGTCGCCGGCACGCTCTGCGGCGGCCGGATCCGGGGCACCTTCGCCGAGAAGATGCTCGCCTGCATGCAGTGCGATTTCTTCGATTTCGTGCGGCGCGAAACGGGCGCCTCGTTTCGCCTGCTCCCCGATCGGCGCGGGCGCGAGGAGGCGATCGCGACGGCGGAGGCGGCACAGCGGGCGCTCATCGATCAGTACCAGGCGCTCACCTCCGTGCTCGACGAGGTCAACGCCATCGCGTACGTCGCCGATTTCGAGACCTACGAGATCCTCTACGCCAACCGCTACGTCGCCGACCTCTTCGGCAGCGACTGCGTCGGAGAGCCGTGCTATCGGGTGCTTCAGGCGGGCCAGGAGAGTCGCTGTTCCTTCTGCACGAACGATCGGCTGGTGGTCGACGGGAAGGCCGCCGGGCCGGTGATGCGGGAGTTGCGGAACACCGTCAATGGTCGATGGTTCCTTTGCCTCGACCGGGCGATTCGCTGGGTAGACGGCCGCCTGGTCCGGATGGAGGTCGCCGTCGACATCACCGAGCGCAAGCGCAACGAGGAGGCCACCGCGTTCCTCGCCGACGCCAGCAAGGTCCTGGCGCGCTCGCTCGACCGTCAGGCGACGCTGGACGCGGTCGCGCAGCTGGTGGTGCCGCGCCTCGCCGACTGGTGCGTGATCGTGGTGGGGGACCAGGACGGCTGCCTCGGGCCGATCGAGGTCACCTGCGCCGAGACCGGGCAGGAGGAGCTGCGCAACGCCTGGCGGTCCTGCTGCGGCGAGTCGAAGGGGCGCCTGTGCGAGCGCGTCCTGCGGACGGGGAAGCCCGAGCTCGTGCCCGACGTCTCCGACGAGGACCTCGCCGACGCCGCGTGCGACCCGGCGCAGCTCGAGCTGCTGCGACGCATCCATCCGCGCTCGCTGATCGCGGTGCCGCTCATCGCGCGGGGGCGGACGCTCGGCGTGCTGACCCTGTTCGCCTCCGGCGCGCGCAGGAGATACGACGAGACGGACCTCTTCCTCGCCGAGCACCTCGGGAGCCGCGCCGCGCTGGCGCTCGCCAATGCGGAGCTGTACGAGACCGCGCAGCGGGCGGTCCGCGCGCGCGAGGACGTGCTCGCGATCGTCGCGCACGACCTCCGCAACCCGCTCTCGGGCATCACCCTGATCACCGAGCTGGTCGAACGGATCCCCCTCGCCGACGCCTCCGGCGAGCAGGTGCGCAAGAAGATGGAGGTCATCCGGCGGGGCGTCGATCAGATGGAGAAATTGATTGCCGACCTGCTCTGCGCCGCGACCATCGAG
>JAJXSP010000513.1 GCA_021784515.1 Myxococcales bacterium
CGGCGCCCCACCGGCCGGCGCCCAGGCCGCTCCCGCCACCCGCGCCGCGTCGGCGAGGCGCGCCGCCGAAGGCGCCGCCTGCGTCGGTGCGGTGGCGATCTCGCGCCGGTCGGGGATGAAGGCGGGGAACTGTCCCGTCGGGCGACGCCGCTCCGGCGCCGTCGGAAAACGCGCCGCCTCGGCGGTCGCCTGGGGCGGCAGCCAGAAGCGGGCCGTCACGCGCCCCGCGTCCGCCTTCGCCATCGCCCCCGAGGGAGAGGCCGGCATTGGCGCCGGCGTGCCGGCCAGCACCGGCAGCTGGAACATCCCCGTCGCGCGGCGCGGAATCAATCGCTTCGCCAGCCCGGCGAGCCCGCTGCGCGCCCCCAGCTCGCGCTCGCCGAGGTGATGCGCCAGCACCTCCGCCAGCCCCATTGCCGTCGGACGCGCGCCGGGCGAAAGCCGCAGGCACGCCCGCGCCACCTCACCCAGCGCCGGATCGCGCGGGACCCCGATCGGCCCCGCCTCGACGGCAGCGAGCAGCCCGTCGCGGTCGCGCGGTTCGAACGGCGCGCCCACGGCCAAAAGCTCCCACAGCACCGCCCCGAGCGACCACACGTCGGAGGCGAGCTGCGGCGGCTCCTCCTGTAGCACCTCCGGCGACAGATAGGGCACGACGGTCGCAGCATGTGGATCCGCCATCCAGTCGGTCCGCGCCAAAGCGCGGGGGAGGCAAAGATCGACTACCTTGACGCGCCCCTCGGCGGTGACGATGACCGACTGGGGGGAGAAGCCGGCGTGCGCGACCCCGTCCGCGAGGAGATCGGTGCGACCATGGGCGTAGCCGAGGGCACGCGCGGCATCGAGGACGACGACCGCTGCGAGGTCCACCGCCAGCCGCTCGCCGCGCGACGCGAGCGCGTACACGAGGTGCGGCAGATCGAGCCCGTGGACGTATTCGCTGGCCAGCCACCGCTCCAAGCCGTCGCCCTCGGGCCCGTCGGCGCGGACCAGCGCCTCGTGCTGCACGCGCGCGGCGAGGCGCACCAGCGTCGCCAGCCGCGCCAGCAGCCGCTCGTCGCCCGCCAGACCCGGGTGCAGGCGCTTCACCGCGAACACGCTCTCCAGGCCGCCGAGCCCGTAGATCTTGGCGCGGAACGTCTCGCCGAGCGGCCCGACCGAGAGGCGCTCGACGCAGGTGTACGGGCCGAGGCGGAAGGCCGGCCTCGAGCCCATCACCGGGGAGGCGCTGGTCGGGTCCATGGGTCGGCGGGCAATGTAGCACGCTCGTCGGGAGGAGGCCGCGCCGCCCGACGGTCGCGTGGTCGCTTTTCCGCACTGCAGCAGGTCCTCTGCTGCATCGCAGTGCTGGCGGTTCCCCGCCCGTCGCTGGCGTCCCGCCCGGTGGCGCGCCCGCCGGTGCTGGCGCTGCGCGTCCGGCCGGAGTTCCTGCTGCCTCACGTCTGGCCCGAGTGGCTCGGAACCTCGCTGCCGCACCCCGCCGCCATCGTCCATCCGCCGTTGATGAGCTTCATCGCACGGATCCACATGGAGGCGAGAGGCGCCGTGCAGCTCGGCACGCCCCGCACCGGCGTCGAGCTGAACGGCGGCGTGTTGGTGGACAACGACTACCCGGTGCTGGGTGGCCGCGTCCGGCTCGCGTTCCACGGCGAATCGTTCGCGGTGCCTCTGCCGTCGATCCAGGTGGCCCCGACGATGGTCAACGGCGCCCTCGGCTTCGAGGTGCGGGTGCGATTGTTCAACGCGAAGTTCTAGGACCCCGAACCGGTCATTTCCGCCAGCTCATCCTCCAGGAAGCGCGGCACCTCGGCGAACACGTCCTCGATCAGCGAGTGCACCGGCGGCCCCTCCACGCCCTCCTCGGCGGCGATCGCGTCGCGCACCTCGGCGTCCACGTCGGCGCGCAGCTTCTCGTCGCCCGCCGCGTCGAGCAGCCCCTGCGACAATAACCAGTTTCGCATTCGCGAAATCGGATCGCGCGCCTTCCACTCGTCGGTCACCCGCTCGTCGCGGTAGCGGCTCGGATCATCGGACGAGGTGTGCGCGCCCAGTCGGTAGGTGAGCGCCTCGATCAATGTCGGGCCGCCGCCGGAGCGCGCCTTTTCCACCGCGTCGCGCATCACCCGGTGCACCGCCGGAAGGTCATTGCCGTCGACGCGCACCCCCTCGATGCCGTAGGCGCGCCCCTTGATGGCGATCGTCGGCGCGGCGGTCTGCGCCGTCGACGGCGTGGAGATCGCCCATTGGTTGTTCTGGCAGACGAACACCACCGGAACGCGGAACACTCCGGCGAAATTCATCGCCACATGGAAATCAGACTCGCTCGTCGCGCCGTCGCCGAGATAGGCCGCCACCACCGTCTTGTCACCGCGGATCTTCGCCGCCCACGCCATTCCGGTCGCGTGCGGCAACTGGGTCGCGATGCACGACGACATCGTCACGAACTTCGACGCGCGCGTCCCCTCGTGGCAGGGCATCTGCCGCCCCTTTCCGGGGTCATGCGCATTGCCCATGATCTGCGCGACGTAGGCGGTCAGTGGCAATCCCCGGAAGATCCCCGCGCCCGCCTCGCGCAGCGCCGGGAAGATCCAGTCATCCGGCCCGAGCGCGGCGGCCGATCCAATCACCGCCGCCTCCTGCCCGCGCGCCTCGCCATAGAAGCCGATTCGCCCCTGGCGCTGCATCGCCATCAGGCGCTCATCCATGGTGCGGATCACCACCATTCCGCGGTACATCCGCAGCCACTCCGCCGGCGCCACCTCGGGCACCCTGGCCGGGTCGGCCACCCCGCGCTCGTCGAGGACGCGGTAGGTGGCGAGCGCCGGGTCGTCGGGGCCGGGGAGGGCAATGGCGCCGCGGACCGGGTGCGCCATCAGACCAGCTCCATGAACATCAGCGTCGGGTCGGCCAGCAATTCGAGGACGTGATTCAGGAACAGCGCGCCTTCGTAGCCGTCCACGACGCGGTGGTCGAGGGAGATGGCGAAGTTCTGCATCTCGCGAATGACGATCTGCCCATCGCGCACCACCGGAGTCGCGCGGATCTTGTGCACTCCGAGCACCGCCACTTCCGGGTAGTTGATGATCGGCGTGGCCAGCACGCCGCCGAGCGTCCCGAGCGAGGAGATGGTGAAGGTCGAACCGGTCAATTCCTCGCGGCTCGCCTTTCCCGACTTCGCCTTTTCGGAGAGGTCCTGCAGCTCCTTCGCAATGTCGAACAGCGATTTCTGGTCGGCGTCGCGCACCACCGGCACGATCAGCCCCGCCTCGGAGGCCGCGGCGACGCCGATGTGGTAGCTCTTGCGGAGGACGATCTCCCCCTTTTCCTCGTCGAGCGTGGAGTTGACGATCGGGTATTTCTTCAGCCCGGCGACCACCGCCTTGATGATGAACGGGAGATAGGAGAGCTTGATTCCGCGCTCCTCGGCGCGCCTCTTCGCCCGCGCGCGCAGCGCCACCAGCTCGGTGACGTCGCAGTCGTCGACATAGGTGAAGTGCGCCGCCGTGCGCTTCGAGCGCGCCATGTTCTCGGCGATCTTCTTGCGCAAACCGCGGAAGGGAATGCGCTCGTCACCGGCCGAAATGACATGGACGGGCGCCGGCTCGATCGGCGCAACCAGCCGTTCGGCCGCCGCCGCGACGGGGCGCACCGGCTCGGGCGCCCGCGCGACGGCCGCTCCGCCCGCCGCGCCGCGGACGTCTTCATTGGTGATTCGCCCATTTTCTCCGCTGCCGCGAACGCGGGAGAGGTCCACCCCCATCTCGCGCGCGAGCTTCCGGGTCGCCGGCGTCGCCAGCACCTTTCTGAG
>JAJXSP010000514.1 GCA_021784515.1 Myxococcales bacterium
GATTTGCTGCGGGTCGAGGCCGCCGGTCGGCTCGTCGAGGATGAGCAGCGCCGGGTTGTGCACGAGCGCCTGCGCCACCCCGACGCGCTGGCGGTAGCCGTGCGACAGCGTGGAGATCAGCGCGTCGTCCACCTCGCGCGTCGCCGTCTTCTCCTCGACCGCCTCGACGCGCGCGCGCACGTCCCGCTGCGGCACGCCGCGCAGCCGCGCCACGAACTCGAGGTAGGCGGAGACGGTCATCTCGTCGTACAGCGGCGGCGTGTCGGGCAAGAACCCGATGCGCTTTCGGATCTCGTGCGGGTCGCGCGTGACGTCGAAGCCGTCGATCTCGGCCTTCCCCGACGTCGGCAGGAGCACGCACCCGAGGACGCGCAGGGTGGTCGACTTGCCGGCGCCGTTGAGGCCGAGGAAGCCGATCACCTCACCCTTGTCGATGTTGAAGGTGAGGTCGCGGATGGCGGCGTGCGCCCCGTAGTACTTGGTGAGTCCCTCGACCTGGATCATGGCTCTCCCTGAACCGCCGGTTCGGCGGCTCTATTTCCAACGACGGCGGCGTCCGGTCAAGGCACTTTCTGCGGCTTCGACGGCGGCTTTGGACGGCTCCCTCGTCGCGGTGTCGCGCTCGGACAGGTTCAGCGCCCGAGGAGCTTCGCCACGAACGCGAGGTAGTATTCGGCCTCGCGCCGCGGCTCGAGCTCGCCGGCGTCGATCGCCGCCTCGAGCCGCTCCTTCAGCTCGCCGATCCGGCGCGACGGCCCAAGCCCGAAGTGCTGCATGATCACGTTGCCGATCCCCGACGGCAGCGGCGGCTGGATCGCGTCCGCCGCGCGCAGCTCCTCGATGCGCTGCGCAAGCTCGCTGATCGAGCGCAGCGCCGCTTCGCGCTTGCCCGGGCGCTTCGAGGTGATGTCGGCGCGCGAGAGATCGAGCAGGTCCGAAAGGTGCGCCTCCAGCTCGCGGTCGAAGCGCCGCACCGCCGAGTCGGTCCACGTCCCGTCGTACTGGTTCGGGCGCAGGTGGTGGAGGATGAGGAACTTCACCTTCTGCTTGGTCGGCCGCTCGAACGCGAAGCGGCGCGCCACGTCCTCGAACATCCGCGCACCGACCTCGGAGTGGCGGTGGAAGTGGACGCCACCGTCGGGGGTGAAGGTGCGCGTGGGGACCTTGCCGATGTCGTGGAGCAGCGCCGCCCAGCGCACATCCGGGCGCGGAACGCACTGCCACACCACCTGCTTGGTGTGCTCCCAGACGTCCTTGTGGCGCCGCCCCGCCTCCTGCGAGAAGTCCACCGTCGCCGCCAACTCGGGGAGCCAGAGCGCCATCCAGCCGACCTCGTGCAGCCACTGCAGCGCGAGGTCGGCGTGTCGCCCGACGAGCAGCGCCGAGATCGCGTCGCGCACCTCGGCCGGCCGCGCCGCGCGCGAGTCGCCGACCGCGGCGCGCGCGGTCTCGGTGATGCGCGGATCGGGCAGCCTTCCGTCGGAGGCGATGCGGACGGCCTCGGCGAGCACCCCGGCGGGCGAGTCGGTCACGCGCTCCTGATCCCATTGCCGTTCCCGGCCGGTCAAGAAAAAACGAACGCGTCGGCTGCGCCGCTCGGCCGCGGCGCTCGGCCGCCGGTCCGCCGCCCCGAGGAGCCGTCGCCGACGGAATTTTCTTGCAAGCGAGCGATCCGGTCTGGTAGATCGCGCGCCGTGTTGAAGGGCCTCATCACCGAGCGGGACATCGTCGCCGCCGAGGACGCGTTCCCCGGGATCTGGCGCTTCTACGATCAGCTCGACGACAAGCCCGGCACCTTCCTCGAGCTGGTGTGGCGCTTCGCCGGCCGCCTGTGCGAGCCGCCGCGCGCCGCCGCTTCGGCGCCCGCGGGCCGCTGACCTCGGAGCCGGCGCGGTGGGCGGAGCGGGCACGGGCGGGGGAGACGCAGCGCCGCCGACCGCTCCGACGGGCGCGATGGATCGACCGCGCCGCCGGCCGATCGGCATCTTCGACTCGGGGCTCGGCGGGCTCACGGTGGTGCGCGCGGTCAGCGAGCGCCTCGCGGGCGAGGACATCGTCTACCTCGGCGACACCGCGCGCGTGCCCTACGGCAGCAAGAGCGCCGACACGGTGGTGCGCTACTCGCGCATGAGCGCGCGCTTCCTCCTCGGGCGCGACGTGAAGATGCTGCTCGTCGCGTGCAACACCGCCTCCGCGTTCGCCCTCGACACCCTCCGCGCCGAGGTGCCGGTGCCGGTGCTCGGCGCCGTCGAGCCGGGCGCGCAGGAGGCGGTGGCGGCGACGCGCGTCGGCGAGGTGGGCGTGATCGGCACGCTCGGCACGGTGCGCTCGGGCTCCTACCCGCGGGCGATCGGCGCGCTCGATCCGCGCGTGCGGGTGGCGCAGCTGGCCTGCCCGCTGTTGGTTCCGCTCGTCGAGGAGGGCTGGCTCTCGGGCGACGGCGACGGGCCCGAGGCGCGGGCAGCGCGGGCGATCGCCGAGAAGTACCTCGGCGAGCTGCACGCGCGCGCCCCCGAGCTGGACGTGATCGTCCTCGGCTGCACGCACTATCCGCTCGTGCGGCCGCTGCTCGCCCGGATCGCGGCGCAGATGTGGCGCCACGAGGTGCGGCTGGTGGACTCGGCGCAGGCGATGGCGCGCGCCGCGGAGCAGGCGCTCGGCGACGGAGGCCTCCTCGACGCGTCGGCCACGCCGGGCCGGCTGGCCTGCTCCGTCACCGACGATGCGCGCTTCGGCGAGGTGGCCGCGCGCTTCCTCGGCCACGACCTCGCCACCGTCGAGAAGGTCGACCTCTAGCGCCGCTAGCCGATCTTCTTCTTCTGCTCCTCGGAGTGGCGCTTCGCGAGCAGCTCGAGGACCTGATCGACCCGGCGGAGCTTGTTGCGCACCTGCTCCTCGGTGACGTTGTAGTTCGTCTGGAACTCGAGGCCCTCCTCGTAGAGCAGCGCGAGGTTCTCCTCGTTGTCGACGTACTGCGAGGCGCGCTTGCCCTTGAAGGTGAGCTTGGGGAACGTCTCGATCTTGCCGGTGAGCCAGGTCCACAGCGGGCCGAGCTGCTGCTCGAAGATCCGCACGTCCTCGTCGAGGCGGTCGTAGATCTCGGGGAAGCGGGAGCGGAAGCCCTCGACGTCGGCGCCGCCCAGGCGCGCCACCGCCGCGCAGCCCGCGCGCACCAGGAACACGTCGTCGACGAACCGCAGCAGCCCTTCGCCCTCCTGCGGCGCGAGGGTGTTCATGATCGTTCCGGCCGCCGTCTCGCGGGCGGCGCGGTCGAGGTCGGGATCGGACGCGGCCTCCTGCAGGGCCTTCAGATCGAAGGGCAGCGAAACCAGATATTCGCTGACGCGGGACAGGAAATCGCGCTCCACCTCCTTGGAGATCATCCGGCTCTCATACACCGCGTGACCGGATGTTATCAAGCACCTTGCGGCCCGGCGCCGACGGCGTTGCGCCGTGTGCTACGATCAACGACCGTTCCCATGAGGCCCCGGCCGCCGCTCCTCGGCTACAACCACAACGTCCGTCACAACGGCGCGCTCTTCCACGTCCAGACGGAGGACTCGGGGCAGCAGAATCCGCACATCTTCACGCACGTGTTCTCCGGCGGCACGATCCTCGCCAGCAAGCGCAGCGAGTACGCCCCCACCGCCGACGAGAAAGAGGTGCAGGGCGCGATGCAGGCGCAGCACAAGGCGATGCTGCGTGAGCTGCGCAGCGGCGCGTTCGACGAGAAGGCGGCGCGGCTTTTGGGGGGCGCCGGTGCACCGCCGGTCGCGCCATCGCTCGCAGCGTCGGC
>JAJXSP010000515.1 GCA_021784515.1 Myxococcales bacterium
GCTGCGCTCGCGCTGCTCGGTGCGGATGTAGTGGCGGATCTTCGCCTTGGCCCCCGAGGTGGCGACCACCTTCAGCCAATCCTTGTTCGGCTTCTGGTTCGGTGAGGTGATGATCTCGACGGTGTCGCCGTTGCGCAGCTGGTAGCGCAGCGGCACCATGATCCCGTTGACGCGCGCGCCCGAGCAGTGGCTCCCAACCTCGGTGTGGATCGCGAACGCGAAGTCGATCGGGTTCGCCCCCTTGGGCAGCGCGCGCACGTCGCCGCGGGGCGTGAAGACGTAGACCTCGTCGGTAAAGAGGTCGATCTTGACGGTCTCGATGAACTCGGTCGGGTCCTTCAGATCGCGCTGCCACTCCATCAGCTGGCGCAGCCATTGGAACTTCTTGTCGTCCTTCTCGTCGCTGAGACTCAGCGGGCGCCCTTCCTTGTAGCGCCAGTGCGCCGCGATGCCCTCGTCGGCGACGCGGTGCATCTCCTCGGTCCGGATCTGCACCTCCATGCGCTCGCCCCGCGGCCCGATCACCGACGTGTGGAGCGACTGGTACATGTTCGGCTTCGGCAGGGCGATGAAGTCCTTGAAGCGGCCCGGGATGGGGGTCCACTTCGAGTGCACCACGCCGAGCGCCTCGTAGCAGGCGCGCACCGACGGGACGATGAGCCGGAAGGCGAGGATGTCGAACAGCTGCTCCAGCTCGCGGCCGGTGCGCTTCATCTTCTGGTGGATCGACCACATGTGCTTGAAGCGGCCGGTCACCACGCACTCGATCCCGTTGTCCGCCATCTCCTGGCGGAGGATCCGCGCCGTCTCGTCGATGTAGCGGTCGCGCTCCTTGTGGAACACCGCGAGCTTGTCCGCGAGCTGCTTGTACTCGTCTGGAAACAGGTACTTGAAACTGAGATCTTCGAGCTCGACTTTAATCCACTGGATACCCAGCCGGTTCGCCAGCGGGGCGTAGATGTCCATCGTCTCGCGGGCGATCCGCTCCTGCTTGTCGGGCGGCATCGCGTCCATCGTCCGCATGTTGTCCACGCGGTCGGCGAGCTTGATCAGGATGACGCGGATGTCGCGCGCCATCGCCAGCAGCATCTTGCGGAAGTTCTCCGCCTGCCGCTCCTCGCGCGTGTTCCACGGGATCTTGCCGAGCTTGGTGACGCCCTCGACGAGGAATGCGATCTCGGCGCCGAACAGGCGGGTGATCTCCTCGGTGGTGACCGAGGTGTCCTCGACGCAGTCGTGCAGCAGCCCGGCGCACACCGACGGTACGTCGAGCTTGAGGTCGGCGATGATCGAGGCCACGCCGAGCGGGTGGACGAAGTAGGGATCCCCCGAGCGGCGGAGCTGGCCGTCGTGAGCCTTGGCCGCGAACGCGTGGCAGCGGTGCAGGAGGTCGAAGTCGGCCCCCGCGTGGTAGGACCGGACCTTGGCGACGACCTCGTCGAATCGGGTCTGCATTTCCGAGTCGTCTACGATAACGCGCCGCGGCCAGCCGATCAATCTTCGCACCCGGGAGCTGGCGCGGCGCGCGATCGGGAGCACGATTGCACGGTTGGCGCGTTGAATCCCAAGGAGGCGGTGTCCTCCGGGGTCCGATCGTCATGGCGCCTGCTCCCCCACCCCTGCCGGTCCGCGAGGCTCCGCCCGCCGCGCTGGTCGCGCGCGCCCAGCACGGGGATCGCGCGGCCTTCGGCGAGCTGATGCGGCGCTACCGCCCCCGGATCTACGCGCTCGCGCTCCACCTCACCGGCGACGCGCACGACGCCGACGACGTGGCGCAGGAGGCCTTCCTGCGCGCATACCGGGCGATCGGCGACTTCCGGCAGGCGGCGGAGTTCTTCACCTGGGTCTACCGGATCGCGGTGAACCTCGCGCTGAACGTGCGGCGGGGCCGGGCGCGGCGGCGGCGGCTCGTCGGGGGCGCGCTCGACGACCCGCGCGTCGCGCTCGCGGTGCAGGCGGACGCCTCGGGCGATCCGCGGCGCGCGGTGGAGCTGCGGCAGACCTACGCCCGACTCGTCGAGGCGCTGGATGCGCTCTCGCCGTCGCTGCGCTCGACGGTGGTGCTGGTCGCGCTGCAGGGGCTGTCCCACGAGCAGGCCGGTGCGGTGCTCGGCTGTCCGCCGGGGACGATCGCCTGGCGGATCCACGAAGCGCGACAGAAGCTCGCTCGCGCGCTCGCCCCGCCCCCGCGCGATGCCGACGAGGAGCCGGCCGCGCCCATGCTCGTCCCGCTGCCCGGCTAGGAGCCTGTTCCCGTAATTCGCCTGCTGCGGCGTCCGATGCGCTCGCCCAGGCTTCGTCGCTCCTCCTTGGATTACTGCAAGTAGTCCTTCGTCGTCGCTGCGCGCGGATGGGTCCCCCGCTCGCTTCGCTCGCTGCCCCATCCGTGCTCGCGACCTGCTCGCCCGGGCGGCGCCTCGAACGCCTCGCGACGGCGCCTTACGGAAACAGGATCCTAGGGCTTGCGGGTCCCGGCGCGGGCGGCGCGGATCAGCGCCTCCGCGCGCTCGTACCGTCGCTGGATGCGGTGCGCGGCGGCGAAGTAGATGCTGCGCAGCCCGTCGTACGCTTCGGAGAGGTTGTCGTTGACGAGCAGGAAATCGTAGAACGCGTAGTGCTCCAGCTCCTCGCGGGCCTTGGCGAGGCGCTGCTCGATCATCTCGGGCGCGTCGGTGGCGCGGAGGCGCAGGCGCCGCTCCAGCTCCTCGAACGACGGCGGCAGCACGAACACCAGCACCGCCAGCGGACCGAAGCGAGCCTTGATCTGGCGGCCGCCCTGGTAGTCGATGTCGAACAGCACGTCGCGCCCCTCGTCGAGCGCGCGCTGCACGGCGGCGCCGGTGGTGCCGTAGCGGCGTCCGTGCACTTCGGCCCACTCGGCGAACTCGCCGCGCGCCACCATCTTGTCGAAGGTCTCGTCGTCGACGAAGTGGTAGTCGACCCCGTCCTCCTCGCCCTTGCGCATCGTGCGCGTGGTGTACGAGACGGAGAAGATCACCGTATCGCGGAACTCGGAGAGCAGGCGGTGGCAGAGCGTCGTCTTGCCCGCTCCCGACGGCGATGACACGACGAGCAGCAAGCCCGGCTGGTGGATCATCTCGGACATGACGGGGAACCCTAGCCCGCGGCGCGGTGCCGGCGCAACAGTCCTTACTCGACGTTCTGGACCTGCTCGCGGAGCCGCTCGACCTCGGTCTTCGCGTCGACCACGCGCTGGCCGATCTCGGCGCGCTGGGCCTTCGAGCCGATGGTGTTCACCTCGCGGTGCAGCTCCTGGGCGAGGAAGTCGAGCCGGCGGCCCGAGGGCGCGTGCGCATCGGCGAGCCGCGTCACCTCGTCGAGGTGCGCGCGCAGCCGCGTCAACTCCTCGGCCACGTCGGCGCGATCGGCGAGGATCGCCACCTCCTGCGCGAGCCGCTGGGGATCGACGTCGCCCGGAGCCACCAGGCGGCCGAGCCGCTCCTGCAGCCGCCGTCGCGCCTCGGTCGGCGCCTCGGCCGCGAGCGCCGCCACCTCGTCGACCAGCGTGCGCAGGCGCTCGACGTGCTGGCGCAGGTCCTCGCGCAGCGCCGTGCCCTCGCGCTCGCGCGTCGCTACCAGCTCGTCGATCGCGGCGGCGACGCCGGGGCCCAGCTCGGTCCACAGCCGCTCGGGATCGATCGCGCTCTCGCCGACGAGCAGCACGCCCGGCTGCGCGGCGATCACCGCCAGCGACGGCGGCTCGGTCAGCCCGCACGCGGCACGCACCTCGTCGAGGGCGCGGTGGTAGGCGCGCGCGAGC
>JAJXSP010000068.1 GCA_021784515.1 Myxococcales bacterium
AACCACCCCATCCTGCACGCGCCCGATCCCCTCATCGCCCGCCGCAAACGACCGCCCGCCCCCCGGCAACCGCCTCGCCGCCGGCAGCGCCGCTCGCCGACCGTTCCGGTACTCCGAATCTCAGGTAAAATCCGTCGGCGTTGCGGTCGGGGCAGCTCGCGTGCTTGCCCTCCTCGACGAGGATCGCGATGGGGAGCTTCGTGTCCGGCGTGACGACGAGGCGGTTGTAGTACCAGTCGACCCCGTGGGCGAACCCGATGACGCGCTCGATGCGGACCTGCCTGCAGCCCCCCTCGTCGTCGAGCTGCAGCTGGAACTCGACCACCTCGAGGTCGTTGACGTGGCCGGCGACGCCAATGTCCTCCGGATAATAGAAATAGAAGCGAATGATGGCGGCGCGCGCCTTGGCGAACAGTTCGGGATCATCGTCGACGGGCTCCCTCACCGCGGCCTCGCCGCGGAGCTGGATCCGCGTGACCTGGTAATAGACCACTCCGCGCCGCCGATCCGAATCGCAGGGGTGCGAATACGGCAGCGGACCCAGGCCGCGGGCGAGCAGCGGCTCGTCGGGCGAAAACCACAGGATCGGGGCGATGAGGTCCGCGATCTCGCCGAGCGTGAGGGTGGCGGGCGCACCGCGCCAGACCACTCCCGGAGTGGCGCCCTGCTGCCCGGGGCGAGGACATTCGCACACCGGCGGCGGCTGAGCGCCGCACACCGAGTGCGCCGAAATCAGCAGGACGGCAACAATGCAGGTGAGAGGGCGCCGCGGATCGCAGTGTCTGCCTGCACGCGGCGGCTTGGGCGTCATTCGGGGTCTTCGGCGAGCCACCGGATCCGCTTCCTTGGTGGCCGCGCGGAGCTCGGGAGCCCGCTCCCCGAGGATGCAGCCCGCGCGCCCCCCTACGCGCGGGCCGTCGTCGCGTCGGCTACATCGTGCGCTGCTGGAGGTTCAGCCAGGGCGTCTGGCCGTAGCCGTAGTTGTAGCCGCCGAAGCCCATCGGCGTCGGGGCGCCCGCGCCCTGGGAGATCGCGTGGCGGATCGCGTCGGCCAGGTGCTCGCGCAGCGTCTCGCCGATCTTCTCGCGCACGGTGTGGCTGATCTTCTCGCGGGCCGCCTCGCCGATGCGCTCGCGCACCGCCTCGACCAGGCGCTCGGTGTCGATGCCGGCCTGCTGGCCGATCTGGGTCTGCGTCAGGGCGTTGCGCACCGCCTCGGCGATGTTCTCGCGGATCGACTCGCCGACGCGCCGACGGATCGCGTCCGACATCTCGTCCTTGATGTGGTCGGCGATGCGGTCGTGGATCATCGAGACGATGCGCTCGGGGTCGAAGCCGTACTGGCCGGAAAAGCCCATGCCCATCGGCGCGCCGAAGCCCTGCCGCTGCCCGTCGAAGCCGAGCCCCATCTGGCCGCCGGCGCCCTGGGCGGTGAAGCCCTGCAGCGTCTCGGAGAGCCGCTCGCGCAGCGCCGAGACGAACTTCTCCTGCAGCGCCTGGCCCACGTGCTGGCGCAGCGTCTCGCCGAGGCGCTCGCGGAGGTGCTCGACGACGCGGTCGCCGACGGCGTCGGCGACGCGCTCGCGCAGCGCGGTCACGATCCACTCCATCGGCGCCCCGGTCTGCTGCGCCTGCTGCACGTTGACCCACGCGTTCTTCAGCGCCTCGCCCAGCTTGTCGCGGAGCGCGTCGCCGAGGTTCTGGCGGAGCGACTCGACGACGCGCTCGCGCGCGGCCTCGACGAACCGGTCGCGCACGCCCTCGATGATCCGCTCGCGCAGCGCCAGCGCCAGCCACTCGGCGCCCGGCCCGGCGAACTGCGGCCCGAGCTGGCCCTGCGAGATCGCGGTGTGCAGCGCCTCGGTGAGCCGCTCGCGGAGCGCCTCGGTGATGTGCTCGCGGAGCGCCTCGGAGAGGCGGTAGTGGAGCGCCTCGATGACGCGGTCGCGCACGGCGTGGGCGACGCGGGTGCGGATGTTGTCGATGCTCTGCTCGTTCAACTGCCCCTGCATGAGCGACATGCGCAGCGTCTCGCCGAGGTGCTCGCGGAGGGTCTCGGCGAGGCGGCGGCGCAGCGCCCAGCCCAGGCGCTCCTTCATCGCTTCGGCGACGCGCGTCTTCACGGCGTCCGAGATGCGCTCGCGCAGGTTCTCGGCGAGGCGCTCGACGAACTGCCCGGGGATCTGCGCGCCCATCTGGCCGCCGAACGGCATGCCCATCTGGCCGCCGAACTGCTGGCCCATCTGGCCGCCGAACTGCTGGCCCATCTGGCCGCCGTACTGCCCGCCGAAGGGCTGGTAGCCACCGGTCTGGCCGTAGCCCATTCCGTAGCCGCCCACCTGGGGCGCCACGCGGCGCATCGCCTCCATCGTGGCGCGCATCGCCTCGTTGAGGCGGTAGAGGTCCTGCGACGTACCCTGAACGTTCTCCATCGGTCTCCTCCTTGGGGGGGTGTGGGACTACGCCTTGGCCGGCGTGACCTTGGCGGGTTGCGAAAGACGGATTCGAACGATGCCGGCGTCGAGCTCGACGCGCGGCTCGCCGACGACGGCGACCGGAAGCACGATCGAGCGGCGGAACGGCCCGCGCGGGATCTCGGCGTGCAGCCAGGTGCGGCCGTTGACGATGCCCTCGGTGCTGCGCGAGCCCTCGACGAGCAGCGTGTCGCCTTCGAGCTGCACGCGGACCTCTTCGCGGCTGACGCCGGGCGCGGCCACCTCGACGACCAGCTCGCGATCGGTGCGCCACGCGTCGAGCGGCGGCGCGAACGAGAACGGCGGCACGCGCTCGGCGACGGCGGGCACGCGGCGCGCGAACGCGTCGAGGTCGGCGAAGGTGCGCGCCACCATCTCGGCGGGCGGCGGCTCACCGACGGGCGCGCCGGTCTGGCCGTGCGCGTCCGGGAGATCGGACCCGGTGAGCGCGCGGTAGATGGCGCGCACGTGGTCCTGCATCAACTGAAAGGTCGTCACGGCGTTCCTCCGATGCGTGGGAGGCTTTCGTGCTAGGCGCGCCCCCGGCGATGACAAGGGCGATCGCTCGAAGATCGAAGCGCGCCGCGGGCTACCAGGCCTTCACCGCCGCGCTCGCGAAAAGCACCTGTCCAAAACGGATCGGCTGCTTAGATCTGGGGCGATGGGCTCCTCCGGTGCAGGGCCGTCGGCGGTTGGCTTCTCGCTCTCGCGCGGGGGGCCGTTCCACCGGCTGCTCGAGGCGCTGCGGCTGCTCGGCCCGCGGGGCCTCGTCTCCGTCCGCGGCGCGATCGCGCTCGGGCTCTTTGCGTGGCTGCCGCTGCTCGTGCTCGCGCTCGTCGAGCGCCACGCGTTCGGCGGGCACGGGGCGCTGCTCGCCGACGTTCACGCGTGGGTCACCTTCCTCGGCGCGCTGCCGCTGCTGCTGCTCGCCGAGCACGAGATCGACCTGCGCCTCGGGATGGCGGTCGACTACCTGCACGCCGCCGACATGGTGGGCGAGCGCGCGCGGCCGGCCCTCGACGCGGCGCTCGCCGAGCTGCGCCGCTCCCTCGACGAGCGCGGGGCCGAGCTCCTGCTCGCCGTGATCGCCTACGCCGCGACCGTCCCCATCGCCACCGCCGGCGCGACCAGCTGGAAGCTCCTCGACGCCGCCACGCCCGCCGCCCGACTCTCGCTCGCCGGGTGGTGGAGCACGCTGGTGTCGGTGCCGCTCGCCACGTTCCTCCTGCTGCGCTGGCTGTGGCGGATCGCGCTGTGGGCGCGCTTCCTGGCGCGGCTCGCGCGCGCGCCGCTCCGGCTCGTGCCGCTCCACCCCGATCGCCTGGGCGGCCTCGGCGCCGTCGAGGCGGCGCACGCGTCGGTCGCGCTGGTGGCGCTGGCGGTCAGCGCGTCGGCAATGGCGGGGATCGCCACGCGCGTGCTCCGCACCGGCGCCCCGGTGCTCGCCTACAAGCCGCTGCTCGTGGCGACCCTCCTCCTGCCGCCGCTGCTGTTCATGGCGCCGCTCATCGTGTTCGCGCCCGCGCTCCGCCGGCAGCGGCTGCGCTGCCTGGAGCGCTTCGGCGTGACGGGTGCGCACTTCGGGCGGGCGTACGACGCGCGCTGGCTCGACCGTCGCGCCGAGGTCGGGCCCGACGAACTGGGCAGCCCGGAGCACGAGGCGTTCTCCGGCCTCTCGGAGAGCTTCACCCGCGCGTCGGCGACGCGACGCATCCCGATCGGCAACGACACCGTGCTGCTGCTCCTGATGGCGACGGGGCTCCCGATCCTGGTGCTGCTGGCGACGGAGATCCCGCTTGGCGAGATCCTCCGCTCCGCGCGCGTCCTCCTCGGGTGAGTCGGACGACTAAACCGGGTGCGGCAGCTCGCCCGGGAGCTGGCCGATGCGGTGCTTCACACCGTGGAGGCGGATGCTCGCCCCAATGAAGAGGACGCCCGCGACGATCGCGTACAGCCCGATCAGCCACACCAGCGAGAGCGCGCCGGCGAGCGGGCGGGCGAGCATGAGCACGCCGAGGGCGACCGAGGCGAGGCCCGCGAGGATGTAGAGCAGCTCGCCGCTCACCTCGCGGCGCAGGCGCACCGCGGTGACGATGGCGAAGACGCCGGTGACGATCGCCCAGAATGCGATCACCCACAGCAGCGTCAGCGCGGTGAGGCCCGGCCACACGAAGGCGACCAGCCCGGCGCCGATCCCGACGACGCCCTCGATGGTGAGCGCCCACCACGGCGGGTCGCCGGCCTGGCGCCACACGGCGGCGAAGATCGCCGCCACGCCGTCGACGAGCGCGTAGAGGCCGAACACGATGACGAGCGCCCGGAGCGTCGCCAGCGGGGCCAGAAGAGCGATCACGCCGAAGGCGATCGCCAGCAACCCGCGGATGAGGACGACCCACCAGTTGCGGACCAGAGTGCCGAACATCGCGCCCTCCCCGGGGCGAACGGAACGCCCCTGGATAAGGCGGATTCAAGAGCCCGGCCACGAAGCCGCGTCGCGCGTCCGCCGGGGCGATCAGTACCCGAAGCCGAAATAGAAGCCGGGCGCTCGCAAGGAGAACCCGCCATACGGGTAGGGGTACGGATACGAATAAGGGTACGAATACGAATAGGGGTACGAATAGTAGGGAGCCGCATACCCGTAGGGGTACGAATGGTAGGGAGCCGCATACCCGCCGTAAGGGACGCCGTAGCGCGGCGGCGCCAGGGAATACGGCCGGCCGTAGTAGCCGAAATGGCGCGCTCCCCCTCCCCATCCACGGTAGCGGCCGCCGTAGTAGCCGCCCCCACGTGCCGGCCGGGGCGCGATTCGAGCCTGCGCCGCGACGGGCGCCGGGTGCGCGACGGCGACTGCGGGTGCGGCGGTGAGCGCGGCGAAGGCGAGCGCCGCGAGCAAACGAAAGCGCAGCATGGTGCCTCCTTTGCGCGTCCTTTACACCGGCTCGACGTGCGAGGCGCGTGCTTATTTTCACTCGCCGGGGAAATCGCGCTCCCCTGCACACCGACGGAGCGCCTGGGCGCCAATGCGGCCAATTGGCCGGAGATTGGCTACGAGACGATCACCGATCTACGGGGCGTTCAAGGGGTCTGTCCCCCCGCGATCGGTCGTGCATCGGGGACGCCGTGCGGCGACTCGCCGAGGTTGAAGTTCGCTCGCGCGGTCTGATTCCGGCGGATCTCCACCGTCTGGTCGGGCGCCTGGCCGTGGGAGTTCCACACCGCCAGCTGCCAGCGGCCCGGCGGGATCTTGTCGAGGCGGAACCGCCCCTCGGCGTCCACCGTCGTCGAAAAGGGGTTCTGGCCGACGAAGATGTAGCCGAGCATGTCGGGGTGGATGCGGCACAGCAGCACGTAGACGCCCGGCGCCCGCAGGGGGTAGCTGCGATTCTGCCCGTGCGGAAACACCCCGAGATTGAATCCCTCGTTGTCGGGGGAAAACACGTTGTGATCGACCACGTCGTGATTGAGGAAGACGGCGGTGTCGCCGGCGGTCGCGGTGAGGACGTGGGGGATGAACGTCATCGCCTTCTGATCGATCGGGCGCGTCTTCGGCATGAACGGCCCGGGGAGCGCCTTCACGTAAACCACCGTCTCCTTCAGATAGCGCGGCGGGCCCTCGACCTTGCCGGCGACGCTGCCACCGTCGGCGAGCGCGGGCCCGCTCGCGGCGAGGAGGAGAAGGCACGCGCGCATCATGGATCGTCGCCGCATCGCAAGGGCTGACAGGAGCGGGGATTTCGGCACTTCGTCGACCTGTTCGAAGGCGCCGGCTCGCCGGGGTGAGTATCATACCGGCGTGTCGGACGCACAAGGCGATTTGGAGACGTGATGGAACGACGGTGGCCCCGGGCGGTCGGGTCGCGCGCGGGCGCCCGGTGACGCGCGACTCCCCGCGCCGCTTCACGCTGCGGCAGCAGCTCGCGCTCCTCCTCAGCGGGCTCGCGCTCGGGCCGCTCCTGATCTCGACGGGGTGGGGCTACGCGCAGACCCGGCGGCAGCTCACCCGGGCCGCCTTCCGCGACGTCGCCAACGTCGCCGCGCTCGAGGTGTCGCGGGTGCTCAACTCGGCGCATGCGAAGCAGGGCGTGGTCGAGTCGATCGCCGTCGACAACGAGTACCTGTTCGGCCTGATCCGCGCGCTCGACACCGCGCGCGACGAGGTGGTGCGGCGCTCGCTCGAGGCGGGCCTGCGGCGCCATCTGGCGGCGAAGGCGGGCGCCGGCCCGACGGCGCCGCAGCTGCTGGTGCTGTCTCCCGACGGGCGGCTGCTCGGTTCGACGCCCGCGCCGTTCCCGGGGGGCGAGGCGCCCGCCGCCTCCGAGTGCCTGCGCCGCGCGCACGTCCGGGGCGGGAGCGCCGCGTACGAGCGCGACACCGAGGATCGCCCGCGCCTGATCGTCACCCTGCCGGTGCGCGACGGCGACCTGCCGCTCGGCACCTTCTGCGCGAGCTTCCCCGTCGACCTGCAGGCCGAGCTGGCGGTGGCCGGGCGCGAGCACGCCACGCGGGCCGCGCTCCACCTCCTCGACCCCGACGGGCGGCTCGTGACCAGCTCGATCGATCCCGACGGGCGCACCGACGTGCGGCCCTCGCCGGTGGAGCGGCGGGTGGCGGCGCGCGGGCTCGCGGCGTGGGACGCCCGCTACGCGCTCGACTCGGGCGACGAGGTGATCGCCGCGCTCGCGCCGATCCCGGAGCTGGGCGGCGGCATCCTCGTCGAGGCGCGCGAGGCCGAGGCGCTCGCCGTGCTGCACGAGCTGGAGTGGCGCGCGCTGCCGCTCTCGGTGGTGCTTGCGCTGGCGATCGTCGTCGCGATCTACGTCTCGTCGGGGAGGCTGGCGGCGCCGCTGCGCTCGCTCTCGTCGGCGGCGCGACGCGCCGGCGAGGGGGCGCTCGGCGAGAGCGTGGTCCCGACGGGCCCCAAGGAGCTGAGCGAGCTGACCCGCGCCTTCAACGACATGAGCCACGCGCTCAAGGAGGCGCACCTGCTCCAGGAGCGGAGGATCGCCGAGCGCACGCGCGAGCTGCGCGAGAGCCGCGAGTTCACCGAGCTGCTCCTCAACTCGATCGACCAGCAGGTGGTGGTGCTCGATCGATCGCGGCGCGTGATCAAGGCGAACCGCTCCGCCTGCCGCCGCTACGGCGAGGGCCTCGTCGGGCGCCCCTGCTGCGAGGTGTTCGGCGACGGCGCCGAGTGCCCGGCCACGCGCACCTTCGCCACGCTGGCGCCGGTCTCCGTCGAGACGCCCGAGAGCGCGGGCCGCGAGATCGTCCGCCGCGAGCTGTTCCCGGTGGTCGGCAACGAGGGCCAGGTGGAGGCGGTGGTGCAGATCGGGCGCGTCGTCACCGACGAGAAACGGCTCCAGGCGCAGAGCACGCACAACGAGCGCATGGCGGCCTTCGGGCTGCTCGCGGCGGGCGTCGCCCACGAGATCGGGAACCCGCTGGCGGCGATGGCCTCGCAGCTCCGGGTGACCGAGGAGGACCCGCAGCCCGCCCGCGTCGCCGAGACGCTCGCCGTCGTGGGACGCGAGGTGCGGCGGATCTCGCAGCTCCTGCGCGAGCTGGTCTCGTTCGCGCGCCGCCGCCGCGACGACCTCGTGCTCGTCGCGCTCGGGCAGGTCGTCGACGACGTGACGCGCCTGCTCGCCCACGACCCGCGCGCGCGCAACGTGCGCATCGAGAAGCGGCTCGAGGCCTCGCTGCCGGGGGTGCGCGCGAAGGAGGACCAGCTCATCCAGGTGCTGATCAACCTCGGCGTCAACGCGCTCGACGCGATGCCCGAGGGCGGCTCGCTCACCTTCTCCACCGCCACCGACGGGGCGCACGTGCTGCTGCGGGTGAGCGACACCGGCACCGGCGTGCCCGAGGCGGCGCGCCGCCACCTCGGCGAGGCGTTCTTCAGCACCAAGGCGCCCGGCCGCGGCACCGGGCTCGGGCTCTTCGTGACGCGCGGGATCGTCGAGGGGCTGGGCGGATCGCTCGCGCTCGAGGAGAGCGGGCCGAGCGGATCCACCTTCCTGGTCCGGCTGCCCGCCGAGAGCGCCGGCGCGAATCCTGCGAGCGAGGGGCGAGCGTGAGCGTGAGTGATCGGATCCTGGTGGCCGAAGACGAGCAGGTCATCCGCGCGAACCTCTGCGAGTCGCTGGCCCGCGCCGGCTTCGAGGTCGAGGGCGCCGCCGACGGCGAGGCGGCCCTGCGGCGGGTGCTCGACGAGGAGTTCGCGGTGGTGGTCGCGGACATCCGCATGCCGAAGCTCGACGGGATCGCGCTCTTGAAGCGGATCGTCGCCGAGCGGCCCGACACGTTCGTGCTGATGACCACCGCGTACGCCTCGGTGGAGTCGGCGATCGAGGCGCTGCGCTGCGGCGCCTACGACTACCTCCTCAAGCCGGTCGGCCTCGAGGACCTGCTCCAGAAGCTGCGCCACCTCGCCGCGTGGCGCGCGCTCCGGCAGGAGGTGGTGCGCCTGCGCCGCCACGTGCAGGGCCACGGCGGCTTCGAGGGGATCGTCGGCGGCAGCCCGGCGACGCAGGCGGTGTTCGCGCTGATCGATCGCGTCGCGCCGACGAAGGCGACGGTGCTCGTCACCGGCGAGAGCGGCACCGGCAAGGAGCTGGTGGCGCGCGCCCTCCACGCGCGCTCGTCGGTGTCCGATCGCGAGTTCCTCGCGGTGAACATGGCCGCGGTGCCGCCCGAGCTGGTCGAGGCGCAGCTGTTCGGCCACGAGAAGGGCGCCTTCACCGGCGCCGACCGCCGGCGCGAAGGGATCCTCCGCGCGGTGCGGGGCGGCACCGTGTTCCTCGACGAGATCGGCGACCTCCCGCTGCCGGCGCAGGCCAAGCTCCTCCGCGCGATCGAGTCGCACGAGCTGCTCCCCGTGGGCGCCGACCGCCCCGTGTCGGCCGACTTCCGCCTGATCGCGGCGACGCACCACGACCTCGAGGCCGAGGTCGAGCGCGGCCGCTTCCGCAGCGACCTCTTCTTCCGCCTCAACGTCTTCCGCATCGAGATCCCGCCGCTGCGGGAGCGGCGCGAGGACGTCCCGGCGCTGGTGGACCACTTCGCGCGCCACCACGCGCTCTCCCTCGGGCGCCGCCCCTGCGCGGTGTCGAACGAGGCGATGCGCCTGCTCATCGGTCACACGTGGCCGGGCAACGTGCGCGAGCTGTCCAACGCGATCGAGCGCGCCTCCATCCTCGCGCTCGACGAGGCGATCCTCCCCGAGCACCTGCCGATGCAGCTCCAGCGCGAGAGCGAGCTGCCGACCGAGTTGAAGCGCGCCGTCGAGCAGTTCGAGCAGAACCACATCCGGTGGGTGCTGCGCGTCGCCGGCGGGAACCGCGAGCGCGCCGCCGAGATGCTCGGCGTGGACGTCGCCACCCTCTACCGCCGCCTGGCCAAGTACGAGCTGAAGTAGACCCGCCTCGCAATCCTGCGAGGTCGTGCCCCGAAACCGGGGTGTTCGCGGCCGGAGGAGCGCCCGATCTCCGACGAGGCGCCCGGTCTTGCGACCCGGCTCGCAATCCTGCGAGGCGCCCGCCCCGGAAGTCGCGGCAATGATCCGCGCGATCGCCGCCGCCGGCCCGCCGGTCGGCCGCAAAGCAACCGGCATGTCCGCTGCACTGCGCCCGCGGCAAACCCCCGTGGAGGGATGCCGAATGGACCGAAACCGTCTCACCCGAATGTTCGACTTGACCCGTGGCGCGCTGCTTTTCGCCCTCGTCCCCTGCCTCCTCGCCGATGGGAGCGCGCGCGCCGACGGCGGCGGAACGATCAACGGCGAGATCGCCGCCCGGCCGAAGAACCGCGCCGGCGTGGTGGTCTATCTGGACAAGGTGCCCGGCGCCTTCCGCCCGCCGGCCCACCCGGTGGCGATGGATCAGAAAGGAATGAAGTTCGTCCCCCACGTCCTCGCGGTGATGAAGGGCACGACCGTCAACTTCGTCAACAACGACACCGTCCGCCACAACGTCTTTTCGCCCGACAACGAGAAGTACAACCTCGGCACCTGGGCGCAGGGCGAATCGAAGAGCTACACGTACAAGACCCCGGGCCTCTATCACCAGCTCTGCAACATCCACCCCGAGATGGGGGCGGTGATCATGGTGCTGGAGAATCCCTTCTTCGCGGTCAGCGGCGACGACGGGAAATTCAAGATCGAGGGAGTTCCGGCCGGCACCTACACGCTGAAGACGTGGGCCGAGAAGGGGCACCCGTCGAGCCAGCAGGTCACGGTGGCCGCCGGCGCTGCGGTTGACGTCAAGGTGGAGGCCGGCAAATGAGCACGCGACGCCTCTTTCCCCTCCCCGGCCGTCACCATTTCGCCGCGGCGCTCGTCGCCGCGCTCGCACCGCTCTTCTTCGCCGCGCAGGCCCACGCCATTCCGGCCTTCGCCCGCAAGTACGGCACGAGCTGCGTGACCTGCCACACCGTCTATCCCAAGCTCACGCCGTTCGGCGAGGCGTTCCGGCGCAACGGCTACAAGTTCCCGGGCAACGACGGCGACTACGTGAAGCAGGACCAGGTGTCGCTCGGCCAGGAGGCCTACAAGAAGGTCTTCCCGAATGCGGTGTGGCCGGGAGTGATTCCCGACAGCGTGCCGATCGCCATCGGGTTCAATGGCCAGGCCACGCTTCATCCGGACAAGAACTCCGGCGCCGCGGTCGCCGACAACAATTCGCTGTTCAGCCTCCACGATCTCGTCGCCGAGGGCCACATCTGGACCGGCGGCAGCTTCGACTCGGACGGCAAGATCACCTTCTTCGGCGAAATCACCTTTTCCAGCGAGGGCGGCGTCGAGGTCGAGCACGCCAAGATCCTGTTCAATGACCTCCTCGGCCCGCAGCACCTCTTCAACCTCATCATCGGCCGCGGCGCCCAGACCCTGACCAGCTTCGGCCAGCACTCCTCCTACGTCGCCGACACGATGATGACGCCGCTCGGCGTGACCGCGCTCTTCGGCGCCACCGAGGGCTGGAACGTCGCCGACCAGTACAACGGGATCGAGCTGAACGGAATGGCGGGCGGCCGCTTCATCTACTCGATCGGCGTCAACGCCGGCGACAACATGGATGTCCGGCCGACGGAGAACGCCTACGCGCACGTCGGATTCAAGCTCGGCGGCATGCGCCTCGACGGCGAGGGCGAGTTCAAGGGCGCCGACCCCAACAAGCCGTGGGCCGAGACCGCGCTCACCCTCGACGTCTTCGGCTATCGCTCGGCCTCGCACACCTCCTACGCGGTCAATGACAACATGGGCAATCCGGTCACGCCCCAGCAGGACGACACCGCCTGGACCGTCGGCGGCAATGCCCGCTTCACCGCCGGCTCGTTCGAATTGAACGTCGGCGGCTACAACGAGTGGCACAGCGCCGCCCAGGCGCCCATCGCCGTGGCCACCATGGACCCGACGATGCCGATGATCACCCAGGGCGGCGCGGTGAAGGCGTTCGCCCTCTACGGCGAGGCCTCCTACATCGTGTTTCCCTGGATGGTCCCGGCGGTGCGGGTGGAGTACCTCGATCTCTCGCCCACCGGCGCCGACACGATCACCGACCTCAAGATCGTTCCCGGGTTCGCCTTCCTCGTGCGCCCCAACCTGAAGCTCGGTCTGACGGCGCAGTTCGAGCGCGCCAATGGCGCCCCTCCCGGTTCGTGGGACGCCGCGAACGCGTTCGCCGCGCCGCCCCCCGGAAAGACCGTCAACGAGATCGAGTCCATCAACGGCAGCATGGCTTTTGCTTTCTAGGCCCACATGACCCCCCTCGCCAATCGGGCCTTCGCGCCGCCGCTGTTCGGGTGGTGGGAAACCCACCAGCCGCTCGAACCCGACTATCTCGCGTCGAACTTCCCCTGTCGCGCGGCCTGCCCGGTCCACACCAACGCCGGCGGCTACGTGGCGCTCGTGGCGCAGGGGCGCTTCGACGAGGCGTACGCCCTCGCCCGCGGACCGAATCCATTCGCGTCGGTCTGCGGGCGGGTGTGCGCCCACCCCTGTGAAGCCGCCTGTCGCCGCGGCGCCATCGACGCCCCGATCCACATCCGCGCGCTCAAGCGGGTGGTCAACGAAAAGCGAGGGATCGAGAGCGGCCGTCCATTCGAGGAGATCCTCGGCGTGGTGGACCGGCCGCGCCCCGAGGCGACGAAGCCGGGCCGGGTCGCCATCATCGGCGCCGGCCCCGCCGGCCTCGCCTGCGCGCACGATCTCCGGTTGATGGGGCACGCGGTCGTCGTGTTCGACGCCGCCCCCGTCGCCGGCGGAATGATGCGCCTGGGGATCCCCGATTACCGCCTTCCCCGGCCGCAGCTCGACCGCGAGATCGAGTTCATTCAATGGCTGGGAGCGGAGATCCGGCTCGGCGCGGAGATCGGCAACGAACCGACGTTCGCCGATCTCCTCGCCGACTTCGACGCCGTCTTCGTCGCGGCGGGGTGCAGCCGCGGACGCGGATTGAAGATCCCCGGCGCCGATCTCGACGGCGTGATCACCGCGGTCGACCTTCTGGTCCACGTCAACCTCGGATTGCCGGTGAAGCTCGGCGCCGGCGTGGTCGTCGTGGGCGGCGGCAACGTGGCCTACGACGCCGCCCGCTCGGCGCGCCGTTTCGGCGGCACCTCCCTCCCCGACGAGGGGCACCACAACCTCGCGATCGACGCCGCGGTGGTCGCCGCCCAGATCATGAAGCGCGGCGTCACGATGGTCGCCCTCGAGTCACGCGACGAGATGCCGGCCGATCCGACCGAGATCGAGGAGGGCGCCGAGGAGGGGATCAAGCTGGTCAATCGGCGCGGCCCCAAAGCGATCCTCGGCGAGGGCGGCCGCGTCACCGCGCTGCGCACCCTCGACGTCTCCCGGGTGTTCGACGAAAACGGCCGCTTCTCGCCGCGCTTCGTCGAGGGCTCGGAGAAGGAGATCCCCTGTGACACGGTGGTCCTCGCCGTCGGTCAGATGGCCGATCTCTCCTTCCTCGGCAACGACCATGGGGTCGAGCTCACGCCGCAGGGATTGATCAAGGTCGACGGCCGCACGCTGGCGACGAGCCGCGCCGGCGTCTATGCCGGCGGCGACATCGCATTCGGCCCGCGAATCGTCATTTCGGCGGTCGCCGACGGCCGGCGCGCCGCGCGCTCGATCGACACCCAGCTCACCGGCCGCACCGACGAGCCGCCGCGCCTCTCGGTGCGGGTCTTCGACTCGTTCGGCTACAACCACCCCTTCGCCCGCGGCGACTACGAGAAGGTGCCGCGCCACCGCCTGCCGGTGGTCCCCGTCGAGCGCCGGGCGGTCGGCACCGAGGTGGAGCGGGTGCTCGATCCCGAGGAGGCGCGAATCGAGGGCACGCGCTGCCTGCATTGCTGGGTCAATACGATCTTCGATTCGTCGCGCATGAATGGCACCGAGTGCATCCAGTGCGGCGGCTGCGTGGACGTGTGCCCCGAGCAGTGCATCGACCTGGTCGCGCTGCGGCGCATCGCCCACAGCCCCGAGCTGCGCCTCGCCGACGGCAGCCCGCTGCAATTGATCGCCTCGCCCGGTGCGGAGGGCGCGGCGCTGATCAAGGACGAAACCGCCTGCATCCGCTGCGGCCTGTGCGCCCGTCGCTGCCCGGTCGGGCTGATCACTATGCAGGCCTTCTATCGCGAATCCGAGGCGCCGCTGGCGGGCCTCGCAGAGACGACCCTTTGAGGAGGTTCATTCCATGCCTTTGCTCGACGACCTGAGCATGCCCGCCACCGAGGGCGCCCCCGACGATCTCGGGCGGCGGCGCTTCCTCGCGCTCCTCGGCTCGGGGGCGCTCGGGGTGGCCGCGCTGGGGACCGGGATCACCGGTCTCCGCTTCCTCGAGCCGCAGGTGCTGTTCGAGGAGGAGACGCGCTTCGGCCTCGGCCGCCCCGAGGAGTTCCCGCCCGGCACGGTGCTGACGTTGCCCAAACACAAGGTCTACGTGGTGAGCACGAAGGAGGGATTCTTCGCCCTCTCGTCGGTGTGCACCCACCTCGGCTGCATGACCCGCTACGACAAGGAGCACGCGCAGATCGCCTGTCCGTGCCACGGCAGCCGGTTCAATCTCGAGGGCAAGGTGACCGCCGGTCCGGCGCCGCACCCCCTGCCGCGCGTGGAGATCGTGCTCGACCGCGGCCTCCTCGTCGTCGACACCGCCCACCGCGTCGCTCCCGACGCGCTGCTCAAGGTGGCCTGATGGCGGCGCTGGCGAAATGGCTGACCGACAATCGGGTCTACCGCTCGATCATCCGTCACGGATTCCCGGATTCGAACCGCAACCGCTCGCTGGTGATCTTCACCAACTTCTTCCTCCACATCCACCCGGTGAAGGCGCGCCTCCGGGCGATCCGCTTCACCCGCACCTTCTTCCTCGGCGGGCTCTCGGCTGCCTGCTTCTTCCTGCTCGTGGCGACGGGCGTATTGCTGATGTTCTATTATCGGCCCGCCGTCCCCCACGCCTACAACGACATGAAGGACCTCGGCTTCGTCGTCTCGTCGGGGGTCTTCCTGCGCAACCTGCACCGCTGGTCGGCGCACACCATGGTCGCGCTGGTCTTCCTGCACATGGTGGTCACCTTCTTCCGCGGCGCCTATCGCCCGCCGCGCGAGTTCAACTGGGTGCTCGGCGTCTTCCTCTTCGTCGCCACCATCCTGCTCTCGTATACCGGTTATCTGCTGCCCTGGGATCAACTGGCCTACTGGGCGGTCACCGTCGGCACGAACATGGCCCAGGCGGTGCCGGTGATGGGCGAGAAGATGCGCTTTTTGCTCCTGGGCGGCCACGGGATCAACGAGAACGCGCTGGTGCGCTTCTATGTTCTCCATTGCGTGGTGCTGCCACTGGCGATGGTCCTGGGGATTTCGATTCACGTCTGGCGCGTGCGCAAGGACGGCGGGATCTACCTGCCGCCGCCCGCGAACAAGGGAGACGAGCGATGACGCCGCCACTTCCCGATCCGCAGCAGTTCACCCCGGTCGCGGGCAGTGACGCCCGCGCGACACCGGTGCGGCTCCTGGTGGTCCAGGGCGAGGCCCGCCCCGCCGTGGACGCCAGCGACGAGCCGATGGTGATGACCTTCCCGCACCTCGTGCTGCGCGAGGCGATCGCCTTCGTCGCGCTGTCGATCGTGCTGATCACCATTTCGCTGATCTTCAACGCCCCGCTCGAGGAGATCGCCAATCCGTCGCGCACCCCGAATCCGGCCAAGGCGCCCTGGTACTTCCTCGGCCTCCAGGAGCTGCTGCACTATTATCCGCCGCTGATCTCCGGGGTCGTCCTGCCCGGCATCCTGATGGTCGCGCTGATCGTCATTCCCTACTTCGACATCAACCTCGAGCGCGCGCCCCTCGCGAAGAGCGACCGCCGCCGCACCCTCACCTTCCTGTGGACGGCCGCGGTCGTCCTCACGGCGATCTTCTACTTCACCGGCGCCCAGCCGGTGTGGCCGCTCATCGGGCCGCTGCTGCTCGTCGCGGTGGCGATCACCGTGGCCCTCCTCCTCCGGAGCTCCGGCGGGGTCGTGAGCTGGCTGCGCTCGCGCAGCGCGCCCTTCTGGATCTTCGCCTGGTTCCTCCTCTCGGCGGTCGCCCTGACGGTGATCGGCATCTTCTTCCGGGGACCGGGCTGGAGCTTCGTCATCCCCTGGCGCGACGGGATCTACTACTGATGCGTACCCAAGAGAGATCGATCATCCCCGCCGACCTCGGCGTTACCCGCCTGTTGCGGATCTTCGCCGCGCTGTCGGTTCTCCTGTTGGTTGTCCTGGCCATCGCCCCGGCGCGCAGCCATTTCTCCGAATGGCGGGCGGAGCAGGAGCGGTACAATCGCCTGGCGCACGACAAGGGCCTCGCGCCGCTGCCCGTCGCGGTCCAGCAAATCTGGAAACCCGAGCTGGAGGCGGTCGACCGCTGCGGCTCGTGCCACGTCGCGACCACCGGCGCCGCGGCGATCGCGGGCGAGGCGCTCTATTCGGCCCACCCCCCGATTCCCCACGAACCTCGTGAGTTCGGGTGCGTGATCTGCCACGGCGGACAGGGCCGCGCGACCACCGCGGAGGCGGCTCACGATCGCGGGGGCAGCGACGGCATGCCGCTCCTCGAAA